>NZ_CAWMFQ010000106.1:0-13381 GCF_963866995.1 Aeromonas sp. ZOR0002
CACAGTCGCACCGGGCAGGCCTCGGAGCCGAGCTCGCTCAGCAGTTTGCGACAGAGCAGGGTCTTGCCGGTGCCGACTTCGCCGGTCACCTTGATGAACCCCTCCCCCTGGGAAAGCGCCCAGTTGAGCACCTGCATGGCCTCCTCGTGGGGGGGCAGGCCGTAATAGAAACCGGTGTTCGGGGTCAGGCCGAAGGGAGCCTCCCGCAGTCCGAAGTGACTCAGATACATGCACCCTCCCGGCCAGAGTCCCGGGCGCGCAGCCGCAGACAGCCCCGGATCAGCGACATGGCGCCACCGCCGTCGGGCAGGGCAGACTGGCGGCAGCCGGGAGGCGCCGCCACATGGGAGAAGGAGTGCTCAACAGGCGCGTCATCCCGGATCAGCCCTTGGGGGGATACCATTTGTCGAGCAGCTCGGAGGAGCGTTGCAGCTCTTTCTGCCAGGTGTCTTTTTCCACCACGGTGGGCTTGAGCAGGATCACCAGCTCCACCTTGCGGTTGCTCTCCCGGCGGTTGGTGAAGGCCTCGCCGACCCAGGGGATGTCACCCAGCAGGGGCACCTTGCTGACAATCTCCTGCCTGTCGGTCTTCATCAGACCACCGATGACGATGATGTCCCCATTGTTGGCCTGCACCACGGTATCGGACTCGCGGATGGAGCTCTTGGCCAGCGGCAACACCAGGGGATCGGCGGTGCCGACGTTGATGGTCTTGCTCTGCTCTTCGGTGTCGATGACGGAGGGGTGGATATGCAGCAATACCTTGCCCTGTTCGTCGATCTGGGGCGTCACGTCCAGGGCTATCCCCGAGAAGAAGGGGGTCAGCTCCACGTTCGGGGTGACGATGGGGGCCGAAGTCCCCGAGGTGGTGGTGGTGGTCGAGGCATTGGTGACGAAGTATTCGTCCGTCCCCACCTTGATCACCGCTTTCTGGTTGTTGGTGGCCGTCACGCGCGGGCTGGAGAGGGTGTTCACGTCCCCCTGGGTCTTGAGCAGGCTGACCGCGACGTTGAAGTTGCCATCAGAGATGGTGAAGCCGGCG
The DNA here is from genome assembly GCF_963866995.1 of Aeromonas sp. ZOR0002. Taxonomy (NCBI): domain Bacteria; kingdom Pseudomonadati; phylum Pseudomonadota; class Gammaproteobacteria; order Aeromonadales; family Aeromonadaceae; genus Aeromonas; species Aeromonas sp. ZOR0002. The sequence goes on from NZ_CAWMFQ010000106.1 coordinate 1,043, forward strand.
CCGCCCCCCAGAGCCCGGAAGATCTGGTTGGGGGTCGAAGCGATGGGGCTGTCCAGCAGGGAGCCGCCCCCCGTGATGCCCTTGCCGCCGTCCCAGCTTGCGGAGAGGCCGCTCCAGTCCACCCCCTGCTCGTAACCCTCGTTGAGGGACACTTCCAGGATCCGCGCCTCCAGCACCACCTGGCGCTTGAGGTGTTCGCCGGACTGGTCCAGGAACTCGCGCACCGCCTTGAGCTCCTTGGGATAGGCACGCACCGTGACCAGGCCCGCCTGGGGACTGGTGATGACGGCCCGCCCTTCCCCTGTGCCGATCAGGGTCTGCAGGGCATCCCGCAGATCGGTCCAGTAGTCGTTGTTGCTGTCCGTCTCGATGCGGGTGCCGTTGCTGTTGGTGTTGTTGTCACCGCTGGCGGTGTTGCCCTGGCTGTTGTTGTTGCCACTGTTGTTCAGGCCGTTGTCGAAGTTGTTGTTATTGCCATTGTTGTTGTCGTTGGCCGTCACCCCGCCTGTGCTCACCGAGGTACGGGAGAGACCGCGCCGGGCCATCATCAGGTAGTTGACCGGAATGGTCTCGGTGCGCAGACCGGCGGGATAGACGTGGAACACGTTGCCCTTGCGCTGTACGTCGAAGCCGTACATGTCGCCGACGGTCGCCAGCGCCTCCTGCAGGGTCACGTCCTTGAGCTCTACCGAAATGACGCCCGCCACACCGGGATGGACCGCCACGCTGTAGCGGGAGCCCTTGAACAGGGAGCCGAAGAACTCCACCGCGTCCACGTCATGGGCCGCGATGCGCATCCGCTTCTCGGGAATGGTCATCGGCTGCTGGGGACGATTGAGCTGCAACAGCTCGCTCTGCACCGAGGGCGGCAGGGAAGTCAGGGGGGCGGTCGGGCTCTGCTCGCTCATCGCCTGCTTGAGTGCATCTTTGGCCTGTACCGGCTCGGGGTGACGATAGGTAGTGCAACCCGCCACCGCCAGCGCGAGGGGAAGCAGACAAAAAGGGTGTTTTTTCATGTTATTCGTGCACCTGACTCGCTATGAAACTCGACAAACCTGGCCCGCACCATCCCGTGCGACACCCACTTCACATCCGGATCTTGCTGCCAAACAGGGTCAGTGTCTGGCGTTTGCCCGCTTTTTCCAGCACCACGCTGTCGGCGCTGATCCCCACCAGCCGGAATCCGTTGACCTGCTGGCCGACCCGGTAGCTTTGACCGTCGAGCACCGCCAGGGCGGGCCCGCTCCCCAGGATGACGCTCTGCAACCTGGGCAGACCGGCCTCCTTGGCGACACTCGCCGCCGAGCCGGATCCCGCCAGGGGCATGGTGGGATCCTGCAGCACCTCGGCCTGGGCCTGCAGCGCGAGCAGGCTCCCCCACAGGGCCAGCCAGCGCCAGGATGGGAAGGCAAAAATGCGGGATCCCGTCCCGCCGACATGCCGCTTAACCACGGATGAACTCCTTGCTGGTGCTGAGGGTGTAGATCTCCATCGCCACCGCCGCCTTGGGATGCTCGACCACCCGGTAGTCAAAGCCCTTCCAGTAGAAGTGCCGAGGCAGGGCTTCGAGCGCTTTCAGGTACTGGTAGACATCGAAATAGCCGCCCTCCAGCTGAAGCCGGATGCCGTGCCTGAACAGGTTCACCTTATGCTCCCCGGCCATCAGCGGCTCGGGCTTGAGGGAGGTGAGCGCCAGCATATGCAGATTGGCGGAGCGGGACAACAGGGCTTCCAGCACAGCGGGCATTTCGTGGGCGGGGATCAGATCCACCGTCTGAGCCAGCAGCTCGGCATCCATCTGGCGCAGAGTGGTCTCGACACCGGCGAGCTGCTCGCGTACCTGGGCATTGGGATCCCGCCCCAGCCTGGCCTGCTTGCCCTGGTTTTCCAGAGTCAGGATCTCCAGATCCCGCTGCGCCGCAGCCAAGGCCAGCCGATCCTGGCCCAGCCGGGTGTCGGCGTCATCCAGCCAGCCATAGATGCCCATGGCCCCGAGCAGCACGACCCCGGTCAACAGAATGAGGATCCGCTCACGCAGGCTGAGGGCTGCGATCTGCTGCGCCCATCCCTGCCATTGTGCCTTCATGTCCATCAGGGAGTCTCCCGCGCTATGCCACTGAGCTGGAAGGCAAGCTGGCCCTCCTTGTCCCGACTCAGGGTGAGCTCGCCAAACTGCTTGCCCGCCAGGGAGGGGGTCTGCTTGAAGCGGTTCACCCAGGCGGGCACGTCCTGACTGCGTTCGGCCACGCCCGCGAGGTTGATGCGCCCGTCGCTTATTTCGATCCGTTGCAGGGAGAGACGGGGATCCCGCAGGCGGGCAAGGCCCGCCATCACCCCCGCATAGCCCTGGGATTTTTGCAGGGAGAGGTGGCCAAGCTGCTGCATCAGCGCCTGTTTCGCCCCCAGCTCTTCCCGCTTGTCGGCCAGTTGCCGCTGCAAGTCTGCATTCGCCAGATGGCGCGCCAGCTCCGCATCGAGACGCCTGGCCTCGCCGCGCTGCACGTCGAGCTGTGCCCGCACGCCAGCCAATTCACGATCGAGGCCCTGCTGTTGCCAGCCATAGAAGAGGGTGGCCCCCAGCAGCAGCACCAGGACGCCGCCCCAGACCGACGCCATCTGGGGCAGGCTGGCCCACAGGCGTCTTGGCCGGAATTCGGCGCCATAGAGGTTGATATGGTGTTTCATCAGTCGCTCCTGCCCAGGGCCGCGCCATAGGCACTGAGGTATTCGACTCCCGCCAATACCGCCTTGTTTGCCATGGCCGACACCGGGAAACCGAATGTCTGTTCCAGGTGACGCACCAGTACCCCCATGGCGGAGGAGGCGATGGCCAATTGCAACTGGCCGGGCTCGGGCAGCTTGAGATGGCCGGCCAGATAATCGATGGATCGCTGGATCTCCAGCGCCAGCGCGTCGAGCTGGTCGGCATCTGGCTCATGGCTGCCGGTGAGGCTCGCAAATCCGCGCAACTGGCGGGAGAAACAGAGTCCACCCCGATGGAAGACCAGCAGTTGCAGCTCCTGCCCCCGGGGTTGCCAGAGCAGCATGCGCACCATCTGGTCCGCCTCGTAGAGGGCCGTCATGGCCAGCTCGTCACTGACGATGGCCTCCAGGGTCGCCGCGCCGTTGACCGCATCCGCCACCTGCTGCACCCGGCTCTTGGGCATGCAGACAACGTTGATGCGCGGACGCCCGGCAGGGGGCGTCGGCAGGTCCACATAATCCATGGCGAGCTGCAACACCGGCTCGTTGACGAAATCCTTGATGGCCCAGGGCAGGGCCCCCGCCATCTCGGCATCGGGGACGGCGGGCTTGTCGATCTGGATCTGCTGATAAAGGCTGGCCGCGAGGGCCACCCGCACCTTAGACTTGGCCAGACCGTGCCGGGAAAACAGCTCGGCCAGGGCCTTGGACCAGTCGTGGGGGCCGTTGACAGGCTGGCTGGCAAACACGGGAACGGGGTCCACGCAGGCCAGCAGAATGCGATCGCTGGCCAGCAGGATCCCGACCTGATGGCTGGAGGGAGAACGCCTGAACAGTGACTTCATCTGGATCTTCATCTGGCCGCGTAAAACGGACTAAACCTTAACATAAACAGGCTATTAGCCTCCAACTTTATGACAAACGACGCATCGACGGCCACGCTGGCACCCACGGGAGACGATCCCATGGCTCCCCTTCAGCTCCCCTCCCCCCTGCACCGGATCCGGCATCCTCTGCTGGCCGCCCATGACGTCACGCTCTGGTGCAAGCGGGATGATCTGATCCACCCGACCCTCTCCGGCAACAAGTGGCGAAAGCTCAAATACCATCTGCAACAGGCACAGATGCTGGGCAAGGGCCACATCCTCTCCTTTGGCGGCGCCTACTCCAATCACATCCACGCCCTGGCCGCAGCAGGACTCAGACTGGGAGTGCGTACCACGGGCATCATACGCGGTGAAGGGGATACCGTCAGCAATCCCACCCTGAAAGCGGCCAAAGGCTGGGGTATGGATCTCGTTTTTGTCGACCGGCAGGACTATCGCCGGCGCCAGGATCCCGAATGGCTTGCCCGGTTCGAGGATGACGACACCCTGCTCGTACCGGAAGGAGGCAGCAGCCCGCTGGCCATCCCCGGGGTGGCCGAGCTGGTCGACGAGGTGCCCTTCTCGCCGGATCTCTGGGTGCTGCCCTGCGCCAGCGGCGGCACCCTGGCGGGGCTCATCGCGGGCAAGCGGGCGCAGGAGCAGATCCTGGCCATCGCGGTGCTCAAGGGGGCCGACTTCATCACCGGCGAGGTATGCCGGTTGCATCCGGCAGCGGCCACTACTCCGGGCTGGCGCATTGCGCTGGATCACCACGATGGCGGCTATGCCAGGTTCAGTCCGGCACTCTGGCAATGGGTGCAGGCATTCAGTGCCGAAACCGGCTTGCCGCTGGAACCCATCTACAGTGGCAAGGCGATGTGGGGGCTGTTTCGCGAACTGGCGGCAGGCCGCATTGCGCGCGGCAGCAAGATCATCTTCATCCACACCGGTGGCTTGCAGGGGCTGGCGGGCCTGGAGGAGCAGGGCCGCCTGTCACCCCGGCCGGGGCGCTAGTCAAGCAGGTTGAGGGGCTCGGGGTCGGCAAACCAGGGACCTTGACCGGCATGCACGCCCAAGTGTCGCAGCATCTTCCACTCGTCCCCACTCTCTACCCCCACCGCGATGACCCGGGCCTGGGTATTGGCACAGCCCCCCACCAGACTGCGTACCGCCATCTGGTTGACCTGGCGCAGGTGGATCTCCCGCACCAGGCTGGGGTGCAGTTTGAGGAAGTGGATCTCGAACTCCTTGATGTACTGGGTGCTCACCACGTCCTGGCCCGCATGATCGATGGCAAGCCTGCACCCCAGCATGCGCATCGCCCGAAGCGGCCGCTTGAGGGCTTCGTAGTGGCGGGTCACCTGGGACTCCGACAACTGCAGGATCAACCCCTCGTTGGTACTGCGCGGCAACTGGAACAGCTCGAAGAAGAGCTCGCGCTGGAACTCGCGGGTGAGCAGGTTCTGGGCGCACAGAGAGAGGCTGATGGGGCAGCTCGATGCCGGTCGCTGGCGCAGCAGTCGCAAGGCTCGGGCCACCACCAGCCTGTCCAGCGGCAGCAGCAGACCGGCCTTCTCCGCCATGGGCATGAAGACCCCCGCCTGCAGCTCCCGGCCCTGCTCGTCGTGAAGGCGGATGAGCAGCTCCTGCTGCAACACCACCTGATCCCGCTCCTGCTGCACAGGCTGGACGTAGAAGTCGATGCCCTGCTCCTCGATGCGACGGCTGATCAGGGTGCGCCAGCGCACCGTTCCCTTGCTGCTCGCCTCCTCGTTGAGGGATTTCTCGAACAGGAACCAGCCGCTGTGTCCTTGCAGGCGCGCGCTCTTGAGCGCCAGCTCCGCCTCTTCCTGCACCTTGAGCAGGGAATCCTGTGCCTGATAGCAGACCGCACCGAGATAGACGGCGGTGTCGGCATTGACCGCTTCGGGCCAGTGCAGCCGCTGCAGACTCTTGAGCAACTGGCTGGCACCGTCCACCATCTCGCTCTCTGACATGTTCGGCAGCAGCACGGCAAAGACCTGACCGGCATAGCGCGCCTGCAGGGCTCCGCTGTGCTTTCGCACGAAGGCGGCGATGGTGGCGCTCGCCTCCATCAGGAGTTCCTGGCTCGGGCGCCCGCTCAGCTCGGGATCCAGCTCCTCCAGACCGGCCAGCTCGATCAGCAGCACACCGCCGCTGATCACGCTTGCCTCCATGATGGCGCTCTCCAGCCGGTTGTCGAAGAAGAGGCGGTTGCCGATGCCCGTCGTCTTGTCGACGAAGGCGTTGCTGCGGATGAAGTTGTCAAAGCGGCTGCGCTCCTTGCGGGCGTCGGCCAGCTCGGTCAGCAGATGGGTGAGGGCCTGACTGGCCGAGACAGGCCACTCCTCGGCAGGGTCATGGGCCAGCTTGGTCAGCTTGCCATCCAGGATCAGCTGGGCACGCTCCGCCAGCAGCTCGGCACCGCGCAACTGCTGACGGAGCCAGCGGATGGAGTACCAGAGCCCGAACACCACGATGAAGATACCCAGAGAGATGCCGAACATCGCCTTCATGGAGTACTCGAACTCCTTGAACGGCCTGTCCAGCTTGAAGTCGGCCCGCATCCCGGCCTGATTGGGGATCGCCTCGCTGTAGGCGATCAGCAGACTCTCGTCCGTCTGCTGCTGCACGTCGCGAAACCAGTAGACCCGCTGCTTGTCCTGACGGATCTCCAGCTCCACCACATGGGAGGCCCGCAACAGGGAGGGCAGCCAGCGGGCAAGGGCTTGCTGGTCATCGGTCACCCCGAGCTGCTTGTCGATGATCTCTACCAGGGAGTCGACCCGGTTCTGCTGCAGCTCCATTCCCATCTGGCGGAAACTGAAGACCCCGCCGAGCATCACCATGGCCATGGCCGAGATCACGCACAGCGTAATAAAAGAGACGAGTTGAGTGGTCAGTTTCATGTGCCTTTCCGTAGCCGACAGCATCCATAGGGCATCATGGTATCAGCCCAGACCAAACGCCGCCTATGGATGAAGATCCCGCTTCTGCAAATAAGCGGGCGGATGCGTCATGCGGCGCCGTTGTGCGGGCCGCAAAACAGGCATCAAGGGAGAGAACGAGGGGACACAGGCTGAGGAGCGGACAGAAAAATGGTCCCACAACGGGGACCAAAAGAAACACTCATATCAAAACTAACACTCTGTGCTACTGACAAAAATAGATACAGGAGTATTGAACACACGGTGAGTCAAACCGCACCGCTACTTTAGCCACTTCAGATAAGCTGGACAATTGTCATTTATGACAGGTCAGCGATTGAATCTTGTTCAGGTGTGTAGCCATATCCTTTATTTATCAATTAATTATCGTTTTTGTTCCAAGTGTGACCAACTTGGCTCAAATCGATGCAGCTAATGCTATGATGCTTGAGTCTCAATCGGGTTGTTTCATTTCATGGAAGAAGGATGCCCACCATGTCTGCACGATCTCCGTTATGGATTCCTCTGGGCCTCTTCTGTGTGCCCCCGCTGCTGATGCTGTTGCTCACCCCCCTGTTGAGCGACAAGCTGGCTCACCACCTGTTGCAGACAAAGGAAAGGGCTCTGCTCGACTACCAGCAGGAGCGCAACCAGCTCCTGGATCACGATGTCCCCGCTCAACTCGCCCACTTTGCCTTCGATTGCGGCCCCAAAGACATGGCGCTGCTGCGCTCACCCCAGTATTACAACCGCCATATTCGCCTGGCCGGCCTGCAGCTTGCCAACGGGAGCGGCTGCTCCACTCTGGGCCCCGCCCTCCCCCAGCTTGCCGACGCCGGCATACCGGTCTCCCCCGACTTTCATATATCCAGCACGGCCCCCATGTTCGATACCGAACGCGAAACCCTGGTCTATGCGAGGCGCAACGGCAATCTGGCCTATTGGGTACTCGACAGCAGCTGGAGCCATGAGCTGCTGCGCACCCCCTGCAACGACTGTTTCTACCTGGAGTTCAACCACAAGCACCCGACCCAGTCCGGGCTCTTTTTCCCCCGTGGCAACAAGCACATTCGAGAAGAGGCACACCCGATGCGGCTGCTCAGTTTCGATCCCCAGCATCAGGTGGAACAGACCCTCTGGGCTGGCGAGGCACTGAAACGCTACGCCCGCTCACAGATACACCGTGATGGCCTCTGGTCGGCCGGGGCGCTGGGGGCGCTGCTGGCGGCCCTCTACTGGAGCCTTAGAAACTACCGGCGCTCCCTCAAAGGATTGCTGCAAAGAGGGCTGGCTCGGCGGGAGTTCATCCCCTTCTATCAGCCCATAGTGGACAGCAGAAACCGAAGGGTGGTGGGATTCGAGGCCTTGCTGCGCTGGCAGCGAGGACGGGATCTGGTGTCGCCAGGCACCTTCATCGCCTATGCGGAGGAGCAGGGGCTGATCCTGCCGATGACGGATCAACTGCTGGAGCGCATCCTGGCGGATCTCCCCGTCCTGGCCCCGCACCAGTGGGTCAGCGTCAATCTGGTGGCGGGCCATATCGAGCAGCCTCGTCTGCGCACCCAGTTGCAGCGCCATGGCTGGCCCTCGCCGGCCCGCCTCACCTTCGAACTCACCGAGCGGGATCCCATCAAGCACATCCAGGGGGCCATGGCGGAGATCGCAGCCCTGCAGGAGAGGGGCTATCACTTCAAGCTGGATGACTTCGGCACCGGTTATGGCGGCTTTGCCTACTTGCAACGGCTCGGCATTCGCCAGATCAAGATCGACAAGATGTTCGTGGATACCATAGGCACGGACGACCTCAAGCGCAGCGTGCTGGATGCCACCATCGCCTTCGGCCTCAAATCGGGCATGGAGATGATCGCCGAAGGGGTCGAAACCCAGGAGCAGGTGGATTATCTGTATCGCCACGGAGTCCACCTGATCCAGGGCTACGTCTATGCCAAGCCCATGCCCCTGAGCAAACTGAAGATCTGGCTGATGGCATGGCAAGAGGGCGAGACAACCAGCCCCTCCGACCCGCACTGAGGCGGTATCTGCCCCGCCTCTCACCCTTTGCAACAAAATGATGCTCCGCATGAGGAGCATCTCCCCTTATCATGGGTCTGTGCACCTTGGGTGCACCAAGTCGCTCCATACCCCGTCGGCCGAGGCCGCCCCGAGATGAGAACCACTGCCTATGAAGTCTTTTATCCGACAAGAGATTGCTCTGCCTGCCGGTCTGCTGACCCTGCTCTTCTTCAAAACCCTGGGGAGCGACCTGCTGGCAGAGACAACCCCCCTTGCGGTCTACCTGCCGGTGTCGCTGGCCCTGCTTGCCATCGTGACCTGGGCCATCTTCTCCGTCGTGCGTCACTCTGACGCCCTCGCCATCAAGCTCGGGGAACCCTTCGGTACCCTGATCCTGACCCTCTCGGTCATCTCCCTGGAAGTGGTGATGATCTCCTCCGTCATGCTGACCGGCGATCCCAATCCCACCATGGCCCGGGACACCATGTTCGCGGTGGTGATGCTGGTCACCAACGGTCTGGTGGGCTTCACCCTGCTGTTTGGCGGCTGGCGCTATCACACCCAGAACTTCAATCTGGACGGGGTCAAATCCTATCTGGTGGCCATCATTCCCCTGGCACTGCTCTGTCTGGTCCTGCCGAACTTCACCCAGGGCGGCACTCTGGGCAGCCTCTCCAAGGCCATGTCATGGATGCTGATCATCATCTCCATCCTGCTCTATGGTGTCTTCCTGCTGATCCAGACCCGCAGCCACAGCCACTTCTTCGTCGACAGCGATCACGAGGATCTCGAGGATCACCACGGCCCGCTGCAGAGCAACGTCTATCACACCCTCTTGCTGCTCGCCTACCTGGTGGTGGTGATCCTGCTGGCCAAGACCCTGGCCATCCCCATCAACTACGGGGTGCACGTGATGGAAGCCCCGATGGCGCTGGGTGGTTTCATCGTCGCCTGTATCGTGCTGGCTCCCGAAGCGGTCGGCGCCATCAAGGCGGCCTTCAACAACCAGTTGCAGCGGGCCATGAATCTCTACTTCGGCTCCGTGCTGGCCACCATCGCCCTCACGGTACCCTCCGTGCTCTTCATCGGCTCCCTGATGGGGCAGGAAGTGCGCCTGGGCCTCTCCCCTGCCGACATGGTGCTGCTCATCACCACCCTCATGGTCTGTAAAGTGACCTTCAGCAGCGGCCGCACCCACGCCCTGCACGGCGCCACCCATCTTGTGCTGTTTGTCGTTTACCTGTTCCTGATGTTTGAACACGGATAAGGCTGCCAGCACTCACCCCGGTGCTGTTCGTGGTTTATCTGTTCCGGATGTTTGAACACGGATAAAGCCACCGCCTCTGTCTGCTGCCACTCTGCGCTTGTCTGCTGCCACTCTGCGCTGCCCGCTTCCGATGGCCCCGACGCGAGGCGCGGGAGACGGAAATGAAAAGACCGCCCCATGGGCGGTCTTATTTATGGTTACTCAGGCTCCAATTCAGAGGCTGGGCAGAGTCCCGGCCGGGATCAGGTCGTTGTAGCTGGCACGGCCCAGCAGGGCGGCCGCCGCCTCGATGTCCGGTGCAAAGTACCTGTCCTTGTCATAGAAGCTGACCTCTTCCCGCAGACGACCCTTGGCCAGCTCGATGAGCTCGGTGGAGCGCAGGGGAGCGCGGAAGTCGAGCCCCTGGGCCGCTGCCAGCAGTTCCACCGCCAGGATGCCACGGGTGTTCTCGGCCATGTCCGCCAGCCGGCGACCGGCGAAGGTGGCCATGGAGACGTGGTCCTCCTGGTTCGCCGAGGTGGGCAGGCTGTCCACCGAGGCCGGGTGGGCCAGGGTCTTGTTCTCGGAGGCCAGGGCCGCCGAAGTAACCTGGGCGATCATGAAACCGGAGTTCACCCCGCCGTTGTTCACCAGGAAGGCCGGCAGGCCAGACATGCGCGAGTCGATGAGCAGCGCCATGCGCCGCTCGGACAGCGACCCGATCTCGGCGATGGCCAGGGCCAGGTTGTCGGCGGCAAAGGCCACGGGTTCTGCGTGGAAGTTGCCGCCGGAGATGATCTCCTCATCCTCGGCAAACACCAGGGGGTTGTCGGAGACCGCGTTGGCCTCGCACACCAGCACCTCGGCGGCCTGACGGATTTGGGTCAGGCAGGCGCCCATCACCTGGGGCTGACAGCGCAGGGAGTAAGGATCCTGCACCTTCTCGCAGTTGTGGTGGGACATGCCGATCTCGCTGCCGTCCACGAGCAGGTGGCGGTAGCAGGCGGCCGCATCGATCTGGCCGCGCTGGCCGCGCACTTCGTGAATGCGGGCATCGAACGGCCGGCGGCTGCCCAGCGCCGCTTCAACGCTCATGGCACCAATGGTGATGGCACCGGCGTAGAGATCCTCGGCATGGAACAGCCCTTCCAGCGCGAAGGCGGTGCTCGCCTGGGTGCCGTTGAGCAGGGCCAGCCCCTCTTTCGGCGCCAGGGCGATGGGCTCCAGTCCTGCAATCTTCAGGGCCGTGGCGGCGTCGATCAGCTCACCCTTGTGACGGGCCTTGCCTTCACCGATCAGCAGGCAGCTCATGTGGGCCAGGGGCGCCAGATCGCCGGAGGCGCCGACGGAGCCCTTCTTCGGCACCACCGGATAGACCTCGGCGTTGATAAGGGTCATCAGGGCCTCGAGCACCGTCAGCCGGATGCCGGAGAAGCCACGGGCGAGCGAGTTGACCTTGAGCACCATCATCAACCGCACGGTGGCGTCATCCATGTACTCGCCAATCCCTGCCGCATGAGAGAGCACGATGGAACGCTGCAGCTCGTCCAGCTGCTCCACCGGAATGCGGGTGTTGGCCAGCAGGCCAAAGCCGGTGTTGATGCCGTACACCACCCGGTTTTGCTCGATCACCTTGGTGACCACGGCGGCGGAGGCGTGGATCCCCGCCAGGGCAGCCGGATCCAGGCTGACGTGTACCGGCTCGCGGCTGACACGGCGCAGGGTGGCGAGGCAGAGTTTGCCCGGTTGCAGATTGAGTTCGAACATCTTATTTCACCCCTTTGCCGGTGGCGTCTATCATCGGCAGATCCAGTTTCGCCTCATGGGCACAGTTGATGGCAATCTCGTAGCCGGCGTCGGCGTGACGCATCACCCCGGTGGCCGGGTCATTGCGCAGCACGCGGCCGACCCGCTTGGCGGCATCGTCGGTGCCGTCACAGACGATCACCACGCCGGAGTGCTGGGAGAAACCCATGCCCACACCGCCACCGTGGTGCAGGGAGACCCAGGTCGCGCCGCCGGCAGTGTTGAGCAGGGCGTTGAGCAGCGGCCAGTCGGAAACGGCGTCGGAACCATCCATCATGGATTCGGTCTCGCGGTTCGGGCTCGCCACCGAGCCGGAGTCCAGGTGGTCACGGCCGATGACGACCGGAGCCTTCAGCTCGCCATTCTTCACCATCTCGTTGAAGGCCAGGCCCAGGCGCACCCGATCCTTGACACCGACCCAGCAGATCCGCGCCGGCAGGCCCTGGAAGGCGATGCGCTCGCGGGCCATGTCGAGCCAGTTGTGCAGGTGGGGATCGTCCGGGATCAGCTCTTTCACTTTCTGATCGGTCTTGTAGATGTCTTCCGGGTCGCCGGAGAGCGCCACCCAGCGGAACGGGCCAATGCCCTCGCAGAACAGCGGGCGGATATAGGCCGGCACGAAGCCCGGGAAGTCGAAGGCATTCTTGATCCCCTCTTCTAGCGCCATCTGGCGGATGTTGTTGCCGTAATCGAGCGTGGCGGCGCCGCGGGATTGCAGGGTCAGCATGGCTTCGACCTGACGGGCCATGGAGCGGCG
>NZ_CAWMFQ010000106.1:13430-14564 GCF_963866995.1 Aeromonas sp. ZOR0002
GCCGCCACGTTGACCTCGTCCGGTGCGCTCTTTTGCAGATCGCGCCATTGGGCCACGCTCCAGCCCTGGGGCAGGTAGCCGTGTACCGGGTCATGGGCGGAGGTCTGGTCGGTCACCACGTCCGGCGTGATGCCGCGAGCCACCAGCTCGGCGAAGACGTCGGCGGCGTTGCCGAGCAGGCCGACGGAGACGGCGGTGCCGCTGCGTTTGGCCTCCTCGATCATGGCCAGCGCCTCATCCAGGCTGTGGGCCTTCTTGTCGACGTAGCGGGTACGCAGACGGAAATCGATACGGGTCTCGTCGCACTCCACGGCGATCATGGAGAAACCGGCCATGGTGGCGGCAAGGGGCTGGGCACCGCCCATGCCACCCAGGCCCCCGGTCAGGATCCAGCGGCCTTTGGGCTCGCCATTGAAGTGCTGGTTCGCCACCGCGAAGAAGGTCTCGTAGGTGCCCTGCACGATCCCCTGGGTGCCGATGTAGATCCAGGAGCCGGCGGTCATCTGGCCGTACATCATCAAACCCTTTTTATCGAGCTCGTTGAAGTGCTCCCAGTTGGCCCAGTGGGGCACCAGGTTGGAGTTGGCGATGAGCACCCGCGGCGCATCCTTGTGGGTCTGGAACACCCCGACCGGCTTGCCGGATTGCACCAGCAGGGTCTGATCGTCCTCGAGCCGGGTCAGTACCTCGACGATCTTGTCATAGCAGGCCCAGTTTCGGGCGGCGCGGCCGATGCCGCCGTACACCACCAGGGACTGGGGATGCTCGGCAACATCCGGATCCAGGTTGTTCATCAGCATCCGCAGTGGCGCTTCGGTGAGCCAGCTCTTGGCGGTCAGCTGGGTGCCGTGGGGAGCACGGATCACGCGGCTCGGATCGTGGCGGGGATCCTGGTGTTGTACAGACATAGACACTCCTTGTTTAGCGATGCAGTCAGGCGGCGCGGTGCGCCACTACTTGGTCAACTGGTGAACCAGGCGCGCGGCCACGCGGGCACTGCGGTTGTCCTGATCCAGGTTCGGGTTGTACTCGGCCAGATCGGCGAGCCTGAGCTTGCCGCTGGCCCGGATATGGGCGATAAGCGGTTCGATGACCGCCAGCTCCACGCCGCGAGCGGCGGGAGCGCTCACTCCC
>NZ_CAWMFQ010000107.1:0-18693 GCF_963866995.1 Aeromonas sp. ZOR0002
GTACCTGAGTACCTGAGTACCTGAGTACCTGAGTACCTGAGTGCCTGAGTGCCTGAGTGCCTGAGTGCCGGTGGGCACATCCGTGCATCAAGCGCAGGAGGGGAGTGGAGAGGGGCATCATAGAGAGGGGCGTTAGGAGACTAACGTCTGGCCGAGCCTGCGGGTCAGAGCCCACGAGACAGCGGGTCTGTGAGGTAGGAAGCGGCTTGAACACCGGCTAACGGCCATAAAAAAACCGGCGCCTTGGCGCCGGTTTTTGTTCACCGAGACGCTATTACAGAGAAGCGGTGAAGGTACGGGTGATGACGTCTTGCTGTTGCTCCTTGGTCAAGGAGTTGAAGCGAACGGCATAACCGGATACGCGGATGGTCAACTGCGGATATTTCTCCGGGTTTTCCATGGCGTCCAGCAGCATTTCACGGTTCATCACGTTGACGTTCAGGTGCTGACCACCTTCCAGGTTGGCTTCATGGTGGAAGTAACCATCCATCAGGCCGGCCAGGTTGGCTTTCTGGGCTTCCATGTCTTTGCCCAGCGCGTTCGGCACGATGGAGAAGGTATAGGAGATACCATCTTTGGCGTAGGCGAACGGCAGCTTGGCGACGGACGTCAGGGAAGCAACGGCACCCTTCTGGTCACGACCGTGCATCGGGTTGGCACCCGGGCCGAACGGCGCACCGGCGCGACGACCATCCGGGGTGTTACCGGTCTTCTTGCCGTACACCACGTTGGAGGTGATGGTCAGCACGGACTGGGTAGCCACGGCACCGCGGTAGGTGTTGAGCTTCTGAATCTTCTTCATGAAGCGCTCGACCAGGTCGCAGGCGATGTCATCGACGCGAGCGTCGTTGTTGCCGAACTGCGGGTACTCGCCTTCGATTTCGAAGTCGATGGAGACGCCATCGGCATCACGTACCGGCTTGACCTTGGCGTACTTGATGGCAGACAGGGAGTCAGCGGCTACGGACAGACCGGCGATACCACAGGCCATGGTGCGATAGACGTCACGGTCGTGCAGCGCCATCAGGGAGGCTTCGTAGCTGTACTTGTCGTGCATGTAGTGGATGATGTTCAGGGCGGCGACATACTGCTTGGCCAGCCAGTCCATGAAGTGATCCAGTCTGTCCATCACGTCGTTGTAGTCGAGGTACTCGGAGGTGACCATTTCGGTCTTCGGACCGACCTGGATCTTGAGCTTCTCGTCCATACCGCCGTTGATTGCATACAGCATGGTCTTGGCCAGGTTGGCACGGGCACCGAAGAACTGCATCTGTTTGCCGACGATCATCGGGGACACACAGCAAGCGATGGCGTAGTCATCGTTGTTGAAGTCCGGACGCATCAGGTCGTCGTTCTCGTACTGAACGGAAGAGGTCTCGATGGATACCTTGGCGCAGTACTTCTTGAAACCGACCGGCAGCTTCTCGGACCACAGGATGGTCAGGTTCGGCTCAGGGGACGGGCCCATGGTGTACAGGGTGTTCAGCATACGGAAGCTGTTCTTGGTGACCAGGGTACGGCCGTCAACGCCCATACCGGCCAGGGTCTCGGTGGCCCACATCGGGTCGCCGGAGAACAGTGAATCGTATTCCGGGGTACGCAGGAAGCGAACCATACGCAGCTTCATGACCATGTGGTCCATCAGCTCCTGGGCTTCTTGCTCGGTGATCAGGCCTTTTTGCAGGTCACGCTCGATGTAGATGTCCAGGAAGCTGGAGGTACGACCGAAGGACATGGCGGCACCGTTCTGGGACTTGACCGCCGCCAGGTAGGCGAAGTAGGTCCACTGGACGGCTTCTTTGGCGGTCTTGGCCGGTACGGAAATGTCGCAGCCATATTTGGCAGCCATCACCTTCATCTGGGCCAGGGCACGGTGCTGCTCGGAGATCTCTTCGCGCAGACGGATGGTGGCTTCCAGGTTGACACCGTTTTCCAGGTCAGCCTGCAGGGACTTGAACTGAGCCAGTTTGTCGGCCATCAGGAAGTCGATACCGTACAGGGCAACACGACGGTAGTCACCGATGATGCGGCCACGGCCGTAGGCATCCGGCAGACCGGTGATGACGCCGGACTTGCGGCAGTTCAGGATGTCTTTGGTGTAGACGTCGAACACGCCCTGGTTGTGAGTCTTGCGGTACTCGGTGAAGATCTTCTCGACCATGGGGTCAAGCTGGCGACCGTACACTTCGCAAGAGGTCTTGACCATCTTGATACCGCCGTTGGCGATGATGGCGCGCTTGAGCGGCTTGTCGGTCTGCAAACCAACGATTTGCTCCAGGCTCTGGTCGATATAGCCGGCATCGTGAGCGGTAATGGTGGAGGGCAGGTCGGTATCAAAATCGACCGGCGCGTGAGTGCGGTTCTCGATCTTGATGCCTTCCATGACCTTGTCCCACAGCTTGGTGGTGGCTTCGGTCGCGCCAGCCAGGAAGGACTCGTCACCTTCATACGGGGTGTAGTTCTTCTGGATGAAGTCACGGGTGTTGACAGAGGTCTGCCATTCACCGGCTGCGAAGCCTTCCCATGCTTTTTGGAACTGTTCGTTAAGTTCTGCCATTTTCATTACCTCTCAAGGTATTTATGTGTCTGCCGCCATCCTTAATGATGGCGACGGAAGATAAACCAGTAAGTCAGCCCAACCATGACGCCACCACCAATGATATTACCGATGGTGACAGGGATGAGGTTGTGCAGGACGAAGTTGGACACGGTCAGGTCGGCAAAGGTCGCCGGATCCTGGCCGATGGCCTGCCAGAATTCCGGGCTCGCGACGCTGTGGATGGCGATACCGACCGGGATCATAAACATGTTTGCGATGCTGTGCTCAAAACCGGAGGCCACGAACATGGCGACGGGGAGCAGCATCACCATCACCTTGTCGGTGGCGCTGCGGGCGCCGAAGGCCATCCACACGGCGAGACACACCATGAGGTTGCAGAGGATGCCAAGGGCCACGGCCTCGAAGAAGGTGTGATGGATCTTGTGCTGGGCCACTTTCATGGCGTTCAGCCCCCACTGACCATCCGCTGCCGTGTATTCCGCCGACATGATGATGAGGCCGACGATGATGAGACCGCCGATGAGGTTGCCGAAGTAGACCAGTCCCCAGTTCTTGAGCAACTGGGCCCAGCTGATGCGATTCGCCGCCTTGGCTACCAGGGTGAGGGTAGTGGAGGTGAACAGTTCGGCGCCGAGCAGGACGCAGAGGATGAGACCGAGGGAGAAGCAGATGCCGCCCACCAGCTTGGACATGCCCCAGGCCATGCCGCTTGAGCCCGTGGTGACGGTGATATAGAAGACGAATGCGATGGCGATGAAGGCGCCAGCGGTGATGGCCAGGGGAATGACCTTGTATGCGGGCTTGGTGGCCTTGGCATAGGTAATGTCTTCGGCCAGGGCGGCGATGGCTTCGGGCTTCAGACAATCAAAGGGAGATTCTGCTTTCAATTCTCAGTACCTGCATATTTTGCCTGTGGAAATCATAACAAAGGGGCTGATCCCCAAAATTGACTCCGATCAAAAATTACAGATTGTGAATGTAATTTTACTACAGGATTTTTCGCCATCCGGAAGCGTTTCTTTACACCAGGTTTCAGGTGAAACAGAAATGGGGCTGTTATTAATTTTATGATTTTTAAGAACTTATAAAGGGCGCCCTGAAAAACGTACCGGCAAGGCACCTGTGCAGCCGCACTGCACCATGAGTGCCAAATTAACAACCCCCTAAGAGGTATTTTTTGTCTTTTATTTCATCTTTGTGGCACGGCCAGCCAAAGCGTAGACCATAAAACAGAAGGGGCCATAAGGCCCCTTCGTCACGCTAGCATATCAGTTCCAGGTATGGATTCGTTTGGCTTTTTGCAATTTCTCGTAAGCGGCCAGCAGTTTCTGGTGCAGCGGGAACTGGGAGAGGGAGAGATCGGCGGCTTCCAGACCGTGGAAGCGCGCCTCGCCGCGGGCGTTGGCCCACGCCTGTGCCAGGGTCTCTTCCCCGAACATGCGGGCGAACACCGGGCGGTACTGCTCGGGGTCGCGTTCCTCGTCGAGGAAGAGCTCGACGCAGGCGCGCAGGGCGCGGTAGTAAGCGGCGCGATCCGCCGGGAACACCGACTGGTTGAACTCCATGGTCCAGTCGATGAGGTCGAGGGCGCTCTCCAGGTCGCCAGCGGCCAGCGCCAGCATGGCTTTGAGCTCACCGACGCGCAGGGTGTGCAGGGCAGTGCCCTTGGCGGCGGCGATGCCGAGCAGCTCGCGCACCCGGGTCCGCTCGTCGTGCCCCTCTTCATCCAGCTGGTCGAACAGGGCCATGTACTGCTCTGCGTCCCACTCGAGCGCCGGCAGCGCCAGGATGGTTTCCCGCAGGTGGGCCCCCATGGTGTTGTTGGCCAGCAGCAGATCTTCCACCGGATAGATGTCGGACATGCCGGGCACCAGGATACGGCAGGCGTAGACACCCAGATGCTCGTAGTCGGCGATGTAGACCGGCTGCTCCAGCTCGTGGAAGATGCCGATCAGGTGGTCGAACTCCTCTTGCGAGGTGCCACGGAAGTCCCAGTCGGCAAACTCGAAGTCGGACTCTTCCTTGAACAGATCCCAGCTGATGAGGCCGGAGGAGTCGATGAAGTGGGTCTCCAGGTTGTGGTGATCCGCCACCTGCTCGTTGTCAAACGACGGCGGCACGAAGACGTCCAGATCCTTGAGACTGCGCCCTTGCAGCAGTTCGGTGACGGTACGCTCGAAGGCGACCTCGAAGCGCGGGTGGGCGCCGAAGGAGGCAAAGCAGGTGCCGTTGCTCGGGTTGAGCAGCACCACGCAGATGACCGGATAACGGCCGCCGAGGGAGGCATCGAAGCTGTAGATGGGGAAGCCTTCGGCCTCCAGTGCATCGATGGACGCCTTGATGCCGGGGTAACGGGCGATGACCTCGCCCGGGATCTGGGGCAGGCTGATGGCCTCGGCGATGATCTTGTTCTTCACGTGGCGCTCGAACACCTCCGACAGCCCCTGGGTGCGGGCCTCGGTGCGGGTGTTGCCGGCGCTCATGCCGTTGGAAACATACAGGTTGCCGACGATGTTCATCGGGATGTAGACGGTCTGGTGATCAGACTGACGCTCGAAGGGCAGGGCGACGATGCCGCGCTCCTCGTTGCCGGACTGCAGGTCCACCAGCATGTCGGCGGTCACTTCCCCGTCCGGGTTGTAGAACTTGCGGGTGAAGCTGTCGAGCAGACCGGCGGGCAGCTGATCCCCCTCGATAGGGAACCACTTCTCGTTCGGGTAGTGGACGAAGTCGCCATTGGCGACCTGCTCGCCCAGGTAGAAATCGGCGAAGAAGTAGTTGGTGGAGAGACGCTCGAAATACTCGCCAAGGGCGGAGGCGAGCGCCGCCTTCTTGCTGGCACCCTTGCCGTTGGTGAAGCAGAGGGCGCACTCCTTGTCCCGGATGTGCACGGACCAGACGTTGGGCACGGGGTTGAGCCAGGAGGCCTCTTCGATATCAAACCCCAGGGCTTGCAGCTTGGTCTGGAAGCGTTCGATGGAGTCTTCCAGCGCTGCGTCCTTGCCGGGAATAAAAGTGTGGTCGGTCATCACAATGTCCTGATTTTATGGGCTCATGTTTGGACGCAGATAATAGCATGAGTGACGGGGAAAGCGGCCAGGGCAATGGTGTGGGCTTGCCCAGGTCTGCATTGGATGGGCGGGGTGTGGCAGTGGGGCCGGGCGGTGCGCTGCGGGGCGGCGATTTTTCATGGGAAAGAGGGTTGGGCCATCAGTTTTACTTAACATAATTAAGATAAAGTAAATTTTATTATGACCCTGTGCCCTTCATCATGGCGTCAACCGTTGGCGGGGGAAGGAAAAGAGGGGAACGCCCGTGCCCGTTCCGCCGCCCCGTCTTGATGAACCTTGACCAGGAGTGCTGAATGTTCCCGATGATCCCCCGTATAGACCCCGAGATAGCCAGGTTGGCGCCGGGCTTTTGTGCCCTCAGCATCGTGGTGGAAGCCGCCCCCGTGATTGACACTCTGGTGGGGGAGCGGGCCCTGGCCCGGGCATGTGCGGCCCTTGGCACCGACGAGGCTCCCTGGGCCCTTGAACATCTGGCCGCCTGGGATCAGGTGTTCAAGGGGTTTGGCGCCAAGCCTGCCCGCACGCCCTGCTCGGCCCAGGCACTGCGCAAGCGGGTGCTGCGCGGTGGCGTCTTGCCTGCCATCGATCCCGTTGTCGATCTCTACAACGCCATCAGCATCGAGTATGCCATTCCCGTGGGCGGGGAGGATCTGGCGGCCTATGTGGGAGCGCCGCGCCTGGTGATTGCCGATGGCAGCGAATGCTTTGACACCCTCAAAGAAGGGCTGCCAACCCAGGAGGCACCGGCTCCCGGAGAGGTGGTGTGGCGGGACGATCTCGGCGTCACCTGTCGCCGCTGGAACTGGCGCCAGGGGATCCGCACTCGCCTGAGCCTCTCTTCCCCCCGGATGTGGTTCATTCTGGAGTGTCTGCCGCCGATGCCGCGCACAGCCTTGTGGGAGGCCGGCGACAGGCTGATTGCCGGTCTTACGCAGATGATGCCTGGGGCCCGCATCGAGCAGACGCTGGTGGAGTGATTGAAGGAGCAGACGAAAAGATAAAAGGAGGCGCCCTATGCTCGCCCGGGCGGTCATGGGGCGGATCTTGCTCGCCATCACGCGCCATGCCACGTCTGTGCCACCCGCCTTTCCCCACCGCCTGCGAACACATCAGCAAGCAGAGGAACACAGCAACACGCCGGGCTGACATCGCCCCCTGGAGCTTGCCACGTCGGGGCCGGTGTACCCGGCCCTTTCAGCGCGCCTAACCGATGAACTTCAACCCCAGAATGCCGACGATGATGAGCAGCAGGCAGAGCACCCGGGCCAGGGTGGCCGGTTCGTTGAACAGCCAGATCCCCATCAGCACGGTGCCGACCGCGCCGATGCCGGTCCAGACCGCGTAGGCGGTACCAAGGGGCAACTGTTTGACCGCCATGGCGAGCAGCAGCACGCTCACGGCCATGGCGATCAGGGTCAGCAGGGTGGGGAGGGGACGGCTGAAACCGTCGGTGTATTTGAGGCCGATGGCCCAGGCGACCTCGAACAGGCCGGCCAACAGCAATAGCAACCAGGACATAAGGCAGATTCCGCAGGAAGCAGGGTCGTCCCTGCGTATCAGGAGGCCTCGGGGCCGTCCCCGAGGGGCAGCGGGGCTGCCGGTCGGTCTCAATGATGCCCCAAGTGGAGGCTGGATGCCAACCGGCTGCCCGCAGGTCGGCCAGGCCGACGGATATTGCAGCGAATGGCACAGAATATTGCGCAATTCGACTTGCGCCCGCCGTCACAATCCGTAATGTGGACAGACGCATTTTTTGCAACTCATATATTGTGAATCCCTTGTAAACGGCTGGCGCCAAGGCAGGGGGTCACGGGTACCACACACGATTTCTATAAGCAGCTATCCAGGGTAGGACATTATGAAAAAAGTAGGTTTGGTCGGTTGGCGTGGCATGGTGGGTTCGGTCTTGATGAGCCGGATGCAGGAAGAGAAGGATTTTGCCCGCATTCAACCCACCTTCTTCACCACCTCCCAGGCCGGTGAGGCCGCCCCCAATTTTGGCGTCGATGCCGGCACCCTGCAGGACGCCTTCGATCTCGAGGCACTGGCCGCGCAGGACGTCATCATCACCGCCCAGGGCGGCGACTACACCAAGGATGTCTATCCGCGCCTGAAAGCCGCCGGCTGGCAGGGCTACTGGATTGACGCCGCCTCCTCCCTGCGCATGGAGAAGGACGCGGTCATCATCCTGGATCCGGTCAACGGCGACGTCATCGAACACGCCCTGAACAACGGCATCAAGACCTTCGTTGGCGGCAACTGCACCGTCAGCCTGATGCTGCTGGCCCTGGGTGGCCTGTTCAAGGCCGATCTGGTGGAGTGGGTGAGCGTGGCCACCTATCAGGCGGCCTCCGGTGGTGGTGCCCGCCACATGCGCGAGCTGGTCACCCAGATGGGCATGCTGCGGGATGAAGTGGCGGTGGAGCTGGCGGATCCCGCCTCCGCCATCCTCGACATCGAGCGCAAGATCACCGAGAAGACCCGCTCCGGCACCCTGCCGGTGGACAATTTCGGTGTGCCGCTGGCCGGTGGCCTCATTCCCTGGATCGACACCAAGCTCGACAACGGCCAGAGCCGTGAAGAGTGGAAGGGCCAGGCCGAGACCAACAAGATCCTGGGTATCGAAAACGCCGCTATCCCGGTGGATGGTCTGTGCGTGCGGATCGGGGCCCTGCGCTGCCACAGCCAGGCCTTCACCATCAAGCTGAAAAAAGATGTGCCGCTGGCCGAGATCGAAGCCCTGCTGGCTGCCCACAACGACTGGGTCAAGGTGATCCCCAACGATCGCGACATCACCGCCCGCGAGCTGACCCCGGCTGCCGTCACCGGCACCCTCAGCATCCCGGTCGGTCGTCTGCGCAAGCTCAACATGGGCCCGGAATACCTGGCCGCCTTTACCGTGGGTGACCAGTTGCTGTGGGGCGCCGCCGAGCCGCTGCGTCGCATGCTGAACATCCTGCTGGCCCGCTGAGGTAGCTGCAGCAGGGAACAAGGAAGGCCTGGCCTTTCTTGTTCCCCTCTTCGTGCCTGTCCATAAAAAAGCGGCATCCCTTGGGATGCCGCTTTTTAATTTATCCAGTTTGACTCTTAGATGTTCTGTGCTTCGTTTGGCACGATGACAGAGGCATGATTTCCTTTCGGCCCCTGCTGCAGTTCAAAGTTGACTGCCTGACCTGCTTTCAAGGTCTTGTAACCTTCCATTTGAATCGTGGAGTAGTGAGCGAAGATGTCTTCACCACCGCCTTCCGGACAGATAAACCCAAATCCTTTTGCGTTGTTGAACCACTTGACTGTTCCGGTTGCCATACATCTACATCCTTTTATTGATTACC
Organism: Aeromonas sp. ZOR0002; assembly: GCF_963866995.1. NCBI lineage: Bacteria > Pseudomonadati > Pseudomonadota > Gammaproteobacteria > Aeromonadales > Aeromonadaceae > Aeromonas > Aeromonas sp. ZOR0002. Next base: position 8,964 of record NZ_CAWMFQ010000107.1, read on the forward strand.
CTGAAGTCGTTGAGTAACCTGCGCCAGCCTTATATAACTAGGGCATGACCCCGTAGCAGACGGGCGCCGATTAGCAAGTAACCAATCTAGTCCAACTTTTAAGCGAGTCAAGAAGTTGTTAACAACCGATGTGATCTGGTTAACAAGTCTATTGACAATCTTGAGCGACACGGTAGTAATCTAGAGGTACCAAAGCGCAACTATGAGCAAGCAGAAAGAACTCTTTGCTAATGAAGAGATTGCAGAGGCAGAGAAAACGAAGCTGCAACCGCCACCCATGTACAAGGTCGTCCTGAACAACGACGACTACACACCGATGGAGTTCGTGGTGGAGGTGCTGCAAAGGTTCTTTGGTATGGATCTGGAGAAGGCCACTCAGGTGATGCTGAGCGTGCATTATAGTGGTAAGGGAGTCTGCGGCACATTTACCGCCGAGATTGCCGAGACCAAAGTGGTCCAGGTCAACACCTATTCACGTAACAACGAACATCCACTGCTATGTACCATGGAAAAGGCTTGAATCTGATGACTTGATGGCGATAACGACACCGCATTGTTGCTGTACTGAGGGGAGGTGCCTATGTTGAACAAAGATCTAGAAAAGACGCTGAACGAGGCTTTCAAGCTGGCCCGTGACGAGCGCCACGAATTCATGACCGTCGAGCACCTGTTGTTGGCCCTGCTGGATAACAGCTCAGCCCATGAGGCGCTGAGTTCATGTGGTGCGGATGTGGAACAGATGCGCAAAGAGATCCGCGCCTTCATCAATCAAACGACTCCGCTCATCCCCCGTGACGACGAAGACAGGGAAACCCAGCCGACGCTGGGCTTCCAGCGCGTGCTGCAACGTGCCGTCTTCCATGTCCAGTCGTCCGGCAATACCGAGGTGAGCGGCGCCAATGTCCTGGTCGCCATCTTCAGCGAACAAGAGTCCCAGGCCGCCTACTTCCTGAAAAAAGCCGAAATAAGTCGCCTGGATGTGGTGAACTTCCTGTCCCACGGGGTGCGCAAGGACAACAAGCCCGAGAGTGGTGGTAACAATGCGGAATCTGATGACGAGGTATCCTCTGCCCAGATAGAAAGCTTTGCCACCAATCTCAACCAGCTGGTGCTGGAGGGGCGTATCGATCCGCTCATCGGCCGTGATCAGGAGCTCAATCGCACCATTCAGGTATTGTGCCGCCGTCGCAAGAACAACCCCTTGCTGGTCGGGGAAGCCGGTGTGGGCAAGACCGCCATCGCCGAAGGGCTTGCCTACCGTATCGTCAAGGGGGATGTGCCCGAGGTGATTGCGGGTAGCACCATCTACTCCCTGGACATGGGCTCCCTGCTGGCGGGCACCAAGTATCGTGGTGACTTCGAGAAGCGCCTCAAGGTGCTGCTCAAGCAGATCGAACGTCAGGAGGGGGCCATCCTCTTCATCGACGAGATCCACACCATCATTGGGGCCGGTGCGGCTTCCGGTGGCCAGCTGGATGCGGCCAACCTCATCAAGCCGCTGCTCTCCAATGGTTTGCTGCGCTGCGTGGGCTCCACCACCTACCAGGAATATGCCCAGATCTTCGAGAAGGACAGGGCTCTGGCTCGCCGCTTCCAGAAGATCGACATCGTCGAACCCACAGTAGACGACACCACTCGCATTCTGATGGGACTCAAGAGCCGTTATGAGTCTCACCATGGCGTGCGTTACACCGTCAAGGCGATCCGGGCGGCGGTAGAGCTTTCCGCCAAGTACATCAATGATCGCCATCTACCTGACAAGGCCATCGACGTCATCGACGAGGCGGGTGCAGGGCAACGCCTCTTGCCCGTCAGCAAGCGCAAGAAGGTGATCAATGTGCCGGAAATCGAGGCCATTGTTGCCAAGATTGCCCGTATTCCCGAGAAATCTGTCTCCTCCTCCGACAAGGAGGTGCTGAAGAATCTGGAGCGCAACCTCAAGATGGTGGTGTTCGGGCAGGACAAGGCCATCGAGGTGCTGACCGATGCCATTCGGTTGTCACGTTCAGGGCTTGGCAACGAACGCCGACCTGTGGGCTGCTTCCTGTTTGCCGGCCCGACCGGGGTGGGCAAGACCGAAGTGACCCAGCAACTGGGCAAGGCGCTCGGGGTCGAGGTATTGCGATTTGACATGTCGGAATACATGGAACGCCATACCGTGTCCCGGTTGATCGGGGCTCCTCCCGGTTACGTGGGATTCGAGCAGGGAGGGCTGTTGACCGACTCCGTCCTCAAGCATCCGCACTCCGTCGTGCTGCTTGACGAGATCGAGAAGGCGCACCCGGATGTCTTCAACTTGCTGCTGCAGGTGATGGACAACGGCACCCTGACCGACAACAACGGGCGCAAGGCAGATTTTCGCAATGTGATCCTGGTGATGACCACCAACGCAGGGGTTCAGGAGACCCAGCGCAAGTCCATCGGCTTCCAGCAGCAGGACATGAGCCACGATGCCATGGCGGTGATCAACAAGACGTTCAGTCCGGAGTTCCGCAACCGGCTCGATCACACCATCTGGTTCAACCATCTCGACATGGGAGTGATCCATCAGGTGGTCGACAAGTTCATCGTCGAGCTGCAGGTTCAGCTGGATGCCAAGGGCGTTTCACTGGAGGTGTCTGAAGAGGCGCGCCACTGGTTGGCAGAGAAAGGTTATGACAGGGCAATGGGAGCAAGACCCATGGGCCGGGTCATTCAGGAGCACCTCAAGAAGCCCCTGGCCAACGAGATCCTGTTTGGTTCCCTGGTCGATGGCGGTATTGTGAAGGTTGAGCTGGTGAACAACAGCCTCAGCTTTGATTTTCAGGTCAACGTTGAAGCTGTCTCTCACTGACTGTGAGCAAGGCCGGAAATGACAAAAAACCCCAACCGAGAGGCTGGGGTTTTTTGCTGAATTCCTGGCTTAGCGAGAGCGGAAAACAATACGTCCCTTGGAGAGATCGTACGGAGTCAGAGCCACCGTTACTTTGTCCCCAGTCAGGATACGGATGTAGTTTTTGCGCATCTTGCCGGAAATATGAGCGATAACCACGTGACCATTTTCCAGTTCCACACGGAACATGGTATTGGGCAAGGTTTCGAGAATGGTACCCTGCATCTCAATACTGTCTTCTTTAGCCATTGAATCCTCTTGATAAGCCACAACAAAAAACCGCTGGATCATGCCGGATTTAAGGCTATGTGTAAAGTTTACTCGGGCTTGGTGTCGATTTTTTTCCATTCGCCCTGTACCAGCAGCTCATGGGGCAGGTATTGGCGCTTGTAATTCATCTTGCGGCACTCCTCCACCAGATACCCCAGATAGAGCCACTGACGACCGGTACGTCTGGCCAGTTCCAACTGGCTCAGGATGGCGAAGGTGCCGAGCGACCGGTCGGCATAGTCGGGGTCGAAGAAGGTGTACATGGCGCTCAGAGAGTGGGGAAGCAGGTCCGTGGTGGCCACGCCGATGAGGCGTCCCTCTTTGCGCATCTCCAGATAGAGGGGGGGCATCCAGTCGCAGTGCAGGAACCCCTTGTATTGGGTCCGGCTCGGTGGATACATGCTGCCATCCCGATGACGCTCACGGATATAGCGTTCATAGAGCTGGTAATACTCGGGCTTGTCGTCATAGCTCAGTACGAGTTCGAGATCTCGGTTCAACTGGCGGATGCGTTTCTGCCCACGGCTCGGGGTGAAGCGTTCACTGTGTATGCGCAAGGATTGGCAGGCGCTGCAGGCGGGGCAGTGAGGACGATAGATGTCGTTGCCACTGCGCCGGAATCCTGCCGTCAGCAGCCGTTCGTACCCGGCGGCGTTGAGCAATTCATGGTCCATCAGGACCAGCAACTGCTCCTGCTCGTGACCGAGGTAGCTGCACGGGTGCCTGGGGGTCAGCCCGACCTTGAGGATCACTTCTTCACTCATAGGCTGATTCTCCTCGGTTGCCAGCATCCCTCTTGCAACGGTTGCCGGGTCAGGGTGGCCAGGGTGGTCAGAAAGCGCTGCCTTGGCCACTCCTGGACGCCCAGCGTGGCCAGAAAGTCGTTTTGCATCTGGCAGTCGATGAGGGCACCGCCGTGCCCTGCAAAGTGGCGACAGAGGGCCACCATGGCCAGTTTGGCGCCATTGTCGATGCGGCTGAACATGGATTCACCACAAAAGAGTCGGCCCAGGGAGAGGCCATAGAGACCTGCCTGCAACTGATCATCCTGCCAGATCTCGATGGAGTGGGCATGACCGAGGCGATGAAGGCGCCGATAGGCGTCGATCATGGGGGCACTTATCCAGGTGCCGCTGGCGGTGCGACGGGGGGCGGCGCAGGCTGCAATGACGTCATCAAAGGCGCGATTGATGTAAATCTCGAAGGGGGTGCGGCGCAAACACTTCTGCAGGCTGCGGCCGATGTGGAGTTCCTCGGGCACGATGACTCCCCTGGGGTCCGGTGACCACCACAGCAGTGGTTGATGGGGTTCATTCCACGGAAAGATCCCGCTGTGGTAAGCTGCCAGCAATCGAGCGGGGGAGAGATCTCCCCCAATCGCGAGCAGCCCGTTGGGCTCTTCCAGCGCATGGCTGGGGGAGGGAAACCAGCACAGCTCATCATCCAGTTCGGTAAGATAGCGAGACATAAGGCAGAGGTTCATAGATGAAGGCCATTATCCTGATAGTATCCAGCTTGCTTGGCTTTGTCACGGCGCCGGCCTGGAGTGCAGTGTATGAACGCAACACGGCGCGTCCCGTAGAGCAGGTGGTATTCGGCCAGGTGGATGCGGTGCGCAACATCACCCAGCACCAGATGGTGGAATCAGAGCATTCCGGCTGGAAAACCCTGGGAGGTGCCGTGCTTGGCGGGCTGCTCGGCAACCAGTTTGGCGGTGGGCACGGGCGGGAGATTGCCACTGCGGTCGGGGCGCTGGCGGGAGCGGCGGCGGTGCAGCAGTTTCAGTCAGGGGGCAGCGTGGTGGAGAACAAGCTGGTGGAGCTGCTGATCCGCAACGAGCAGAACGGGCTCATCAACGTGATCCAGGATTACGATCCGGCCATGGTCTTTGCGCAGGGCGACAAGGTGCGCATCCTCTATTTCAGCGATGGGGTGCGGGTCGACAAGACCTATTGAACGGTGAAGAAGGGATTGACCCGGCGGCCACCACACAAGGGGCGCCGGGCGGTACTACACGGAGTGCCTCTGCTGATGCTTGCTCAGACGTCCTGACAGACTATCTTGTCTCGCCCGGTATTCTTTGCCTGATACAACTGGCGATCTGCCTCGCTCAGCGCCTCGTCCATGGAGAGCCGCCCGACATTGATGACGCCGAAACTGGCGCGTACAAAGAGCGATATCTCCCGCGACAGCGGTTGCTGGCGCATTTGCAGACGAAGCCCTTCCAGCCGCTTGAGCAGCACGGGAACGGGGCAGTGGGGCACCATCAGGGCAAATTCTTCACCACCGAATCGGGCTATCATGGCATCCGGGAAGAACTGGGTGAGCAGCCTGGCCAGATGACAGAGCAGCTGATCGCCGATGGCGTGCCCCCAGTGATCATTGACCTGCTTGAAGTGATCCACGTCGAGCACGCACAGGGAGAGCTGCGCCTGATGGCGCTGATGCTCTTCGAACCACTTTTGACCCTCGTTGAACCAGTAGCGTCTGTTGTAAAGCCCGGTCAGGTAGTCTCGGTTGGCCGATTCCTGGATGTTGTTGAACTGCTCAAGGGCCTCCAGGTTGTGGCTGACCCGGCACTGCAGCTCCTCGGGTTCAAAGGGCTGATTGAGAAAATCATTCGCCCCTTGCTTGAGGTAGCGTGCCGAGAGGCCGTGTTTGTCCGACACCGAGATGCCGATGATGGCGAGCTGCTGCTTGCTGTAGCGCTCGCGCAGCATTCGCACCAGGCTGATGCCATCGATCTCCGGCATGTAGTAGTCCACCAGCATCAGGCGAATGGCGGGGTGCTGCTCGAGCTGCGCCAGCGCATCGCGGGCAGAATTGGCCTCGTGCACCTGCAACAACTGCTTGCGCAACTGGGCCGCGGTGCGGTGACGGGAGGTGCGTGAATCGTCGACCACCAAGACTTCGATGGCCTGGTTGAGGTAGAGGCGGTGCACCAGACCGACGGCATATTGCAGGGAGTGACGTGAATCCTTCATCACATAGTCCAGCACCCCGGCCTCCAGCCAGGCTTCCCGCTTCTCTTCGCTGATGTCGGCCGTCAGGATCACCACCGGCAGCCCACGCTCCCTCAGCACATTGACAGCCTCTCCGCCGGGGGCGTCCGGCAGGGTGAGATCCACCAGGGCGACCACATAATCTTCCCCATGGCAATCGCGAGCCCCTTCAAGGGTGTCGAAGGCGTCGATTTCCAGCCCGGTCTGCTGCGCAATGGCCTGGGTCAGCATGCGGCGTACCGTCAGGCTGTCTTCCACTATCATTATTTTTCGTTTCATCCTGCTCCTTGCAATAAAAAAGGGCATGCCAACTGGCATGCCCTTTATATCCTTCCGATTATTGTGCGTCCAGATATCGCTCTGCATCGAGGGCGGCCATGCAGCCGGTTCCTGCGGAGGTAATCGCCTGGCGGTAGACGTGGTCTGCCACGTCGCCAGCGGCGAACACGCCCGGGATGCTGGTCTGGGTTGCGAACCCTTCCAGTCCGCCACGCACCTTCAGATAGCCGTTTTCCATCGCCAACTGCCCTTTGAAGATCTGGGTGTTGGGCTGGTGACCGATGGCGATGAAGACCCCCATCAGCGGCAGCTCGGAGGTGGTGTCATCCCGGGTGCTGCGCAGGCGCACGCCGGTGACGCCCATGTCGTCACCCAGTACTTCGTCCAGGGTCTGATGGGTGTGCAGGACGATATTGCCGCTCTCGACCTTGTCGTTGAGGCGCTTGATCAGGATCTTCTCGGCGCGGAACTCGTCGCGGCGATGGATGAGGTGCACCTTCTTGGCGATGTTGGCCAGATAGAGTGCCTCTTCCACGGCGGTGTTGCCGCCGCCGACCACGGCCACTTCCTGATTGCGGTAGAAGAAGCCGTCACAGGTGGCGCAGGCGGAGACGCCGCGGCCCTTGAAAGCCTCTTCGGAGGGCAGACCCAGATATTTGGCGGAGGCGCCGGTGGCGAGGATCAGCGCATCACAGGTGTATTCACCGTTGTCCCCCTTGAGGCGGAAGGGACGCTCGGTCAGCGTCACTTCATTGATGTGATCAAAGAGGATGCGGGTATCGAACTTCTCTGCATGCTCTTTCATGCGCTCCATCAGGGCCGGGCCGGTCAGCCCTTCCGCGTCCCCTGGCCAGTTTTCCACTTCGGTGGTGGTGGTCAGCTGACCACCTTGCTGCATGCCGGTGATGAGCAGGGGATTGAGGTTGGCGCGAGCGGCATAGACGGCCGCAGTGTAACCTGCCGGGCCGGATCCCAGGATCAGCAGTTTGCTGTGAGTGACTTGGCTCATGATGTGATTTCCGAGACGTGATGAGTTTGCGCGATTGTAGGTAATTCGTGATCCGGGGTCAAAGGCCAGCGCATCGATTGGGGCAATCGCCAACAAGAGGGGTGAGCCGGGGATGGCAGGCATAAAAAACCGCCCATCGCGGGCGGATTTTCACTCATCTACCTCCCTTTGCAGGGACGCGATCAGTTCAGCAGGGTCAGGGGATCCGTGTAAGCCAGGTTGTGGGCCACGGCAACCTCCTTGCAGGTGATTTTGCCCGCCATCACGTTCAGGCCGTGCAACAGGTGGGGATCAGCGAGCAGTGCGTTGCGATAGCCCTGTTCGGCCAGCTTGATGATGAAGGGGAGGGTGGCGTTGTTCAGGGCCACGGTGGAGGTCCGCGCCACGGCACCCGGCATGTTGGCCACGCAGTAGTGCACCACCTCGTCGACGATGAAGGTGGGATCTTCATGGGTGGTGGCATGGGAGGTCTCGACACAGCCGCCCTGGTCGATGGCCACGTCCACGATGGCTGCACCGGGTTTCATGCGAGCAATGTGGTCACGGCTGACAAGTTTTGGCGCAGTGGCGCCAGGCACCAGCACGCCGCCGATGACCAGGTCCGCCGCCAGCAGATGGCGCTCCAGGGTCTCGCGGTTGGAGTAGACCACCTTGGCAGCCCCTTGGAACTCGCTGTCGAGACGGCGCAGGGTATCGACGTTGTTGTCGAGGATGGTGACGTCGGCACGCAGGCCGACGGCCATGCGGGCTGCGTTGGAGCCCACCACACCACCACCGATGATCACCACCTTGGCCGGTTCCACACCGGGCACACCGCCGAGCAGCACGCCGCTGCCGCCACGGGATTTCTCCAGTGCCTGGGCACCGGCCTGAATAGACATGCGTCCGGCCACTTCCGACATGGGGGCCAGCAGGGGCAGACCGCCACGACCGTCCGTGACGGTTTCATAGGCGATGCAGACGGCACCACTGTCGATGAGATCCTGGGTCTGGGCCAGGTCCGGCGCCAGATGCAGATAGGTAAAGAGGGTCTGGCCGGGACGCAGCATGGCCCGTTCCACTGCCTGGGGTTCCTTGACCTTGACGATCATCTCCGCCTTGGCGAAAACTTCGGCAGCGGAGGCCAGGATCTCGGCTCCGGCAGCCAGATAATCTGCGTCACTGAACCCAATGCCATTTCCTGCGCCGCTTTGGACGAAAACAGTATGGTTTCGTGCTGTCAGTTCACGTACACTGGCCGGAACCATGCCTACGCGATATTCATGGTTTTTTATTTCCTTAGGTACACCGATAATCATGCTATCCCTCGTCTATCGATTGGTGGTTTATGTTGCCTAGATGTTAAGCGACATTTGCGCCTAGTATATTCAGGTATTGACAGGATTTGTGACCATTATTATAAAATGACTGGTGATTCTTACCAAAAAATAGCCAAAGGATGGAATTAAATGATGGAAGCTAAGAGTCGGCTAAAGGATTTGGACAGGATTGACCGCAACATTCTGAATGAACTGCAAAAGGATGGCAGGATTTCGAACGTTGAGTTGTCCAAACGAGTTGGCCTGAGTCCCACACCGTGTCTGGAACGGGTTCGTCGCCTGGAGCGACAAGGGTATATCGAAGGATATGCCGCCATTCTGAACCCTCATTATCTGGACGCGTCTCTGCTGGTGTTCGTGGAAATTACCCTCAATCGTGGCGCCCCCGATGTGTTCGAGCAGTTCAACAAGGCTGTTCAGGTGCTCGAAGAGATCCAGGAGTGCCATCTGGTGTCCGGTGATTTCGACTATCTGCTCAAGACCCGCGTCAGCGACATGTCCGCTTACCGCCGCCTGCTGGGTGAAACCCTGCTGCGTCTGCCGGGCGTCAACGACACCCGCACCTACGTGGTGATGGAAGAGGTCAAACAGAGCAGTCGTCTGGTGATCAGCACCCGATAAGCGGGGTTGTGCTGTGACTTGCAAGTTCCATGACGAGTCACGATAGTCAGAAACGAGCGGCCGGTCCGCTCGTTTCTTCTTATAGAGAGTTTCAGGCCCGCCCTCAGGCACTGGCTGACAATCGGTGGGCTTTTCAGGGATACTAGGCCCCCTATCCCCGCATTCATGTTTTCACAAAGGAGCCGGAGTTTGGCCGATAAAAAGCTGTTTACTCCTTTATCAGGTACACAACGGATCTTCGAGGCCGTCTTGATCGCCATCACCCTGATGGCTGCCTATCTTTTGCTTGCCCTGCTGACCTACCATCCCGCCGATCCCGGCTGGTCGCAAACCTCCTGGCAAGGGGAGGTGAAAAACC
>NZ_CAWMFQ010000108.1:0-13015 GCF_963866995.1 Aeromonas sp. ZOR0002
TAATGAGCCGACCCAGCCCATCATTCGGCTCAATGTTTGAGCCGAATATAACACATGCAGCACACTATCAGAGCAAGTAATGAGGATGGAGAACCAGGCTGAAAATCTCAGACCGGGGCTAATGAAAAACTGGATTTATTGCTGCTGGGTGGCGCTACAGCAATCAGTAGATAGACCAGGCGGGGTATCAGTGCGGTCGGTATCAAAATAAGTTGCGAGATGGGTACTCAGGCGGGTACTCAGTTTCTGAGGGCTTTGGTGAGCTTGCAGCTTACGCTGCATGGGGCCACATCTAAGAAATACTATTAGGGTATCTCCCCCTCGTGCCACCTCGTCTGCTTGTTCAGATACCTGATGGTACGCATCATGATGTCAATATATAGCATTGCTTATCTTCTCAGGAAAATAAGAGAAATCCCACACATCAATCACTAACAAAAATCAAAAATATTACAACCTACCTATTCTCTGCTGAATTTAAAGGACCCAGCTTTCAAATTTTTCAATTGCAGCACGCATTTCCTCACTCATGGCCTGATTCTTTAAGGTACTTACTCTTTCATTGAGATAAAAGTCATCAGAGGTGATAAAATGTGTGCCATTAACCATGTCCAACATCCTAATACACCTTCCATCTTTATCGATACACTCGAAGTTATTGGCAAATCTATTGTAAGCTAGGAATGCATCCTCGTTTTCCTGCTGATGGTGCATATCAAAACCGAAATCAGAAATATATTTATTGTCAATAACAATACCATCAGTCATCATTCCACCAAACAACTCAACCTGTATGTAGAAACAGCTAGTAACAGAATGTACCTTTACGGATTTCACTGTCTTATATATTATATCCCTGACCTCATCTCTTATATCAGCCTGATTATAGTCAATGAAATTACGTGGTATCTGCATATATATATCTGGGTTAATAGAAGCCTCTGTATGACTAATCTCAATGGTCAATTCTTCATTCAACTTTTTACGTTCCCTAGATAATTTATCTAGTCGTTCAGTCAACAGGATATGTATATCCCCCTCTGTGGTCGCCCCCACAGATTGAATCATAATTTCTATTTTTGAACTTATCGACTCTATTTTATTTTTAATCGAAGCAATTTTATTCTCACTTGTATTTTTCTTAGGCTGAAGTATCACGCTGCCAATCAGCAACATTAGTGCATACTCAAAATATCTATTATCAAATGTTGCAGCTGTGCAGCTTTTCACCGAAGTGTCTGACCTTCCGCTGCATTTATAACGGAGCTTTTCATCTTTTTTCCCAGCTTTGCTACGGTAGACCTGTAGCGAACTGCCACAGTTCCCACAAGTTGCGATACGCATTCCAGTAACGATGCCCATCGCGCTTTTCAACTTACTAGCAAACTGTTTTTTTTCACTACGCACACGCTTAGCTTGTGCAAATTCAGCCTCAGTGCAAACAGCCGGATAATAATTTCCCAACAGATGCTCGCGACCATCAATATGAATTATTTTTTCGCCTAAAACTGCTCGATCACTGATAATCTTTTTAATAAGATTTATTCCCCACCCCTCTTTATTAGAATTTTGAGCTATTGTAGGGGGGGTATAGTTTTCATCTAAATACTTTTTAATTGTTATATGTCCCTTCCCTTCTCGAATCATCACAATTACTTCCTTAACTACAGGAAAATAATATGGATGAGGGCGAACAAACCCAGTTGACGTATCAACCCAAAATTTATTTTTACCGAAACCATTAATCGCTGCCGGATAACCATCCGGATCGCGCTCACCATTCTGATGGCGCTTTAAAGCAACACGTGCAGCACCAGTAACTCGGGCAGAAAGTCTATTTGTATAATCGTTGCTGCTTTCAAGTTTAACTATTGAAAAAATCGCGGATATAAGATTGTCTCTTTGATACACAGTCCCATCAATCCATGTATAAACAAGAACATTAGCTGCAAGAACACTGGTTAAATATTTACTAGCTTCCGTTAACGCTAGGCGAGAGAAACGGTCTATATTCTCCATGGCCAATACAGAGCCGGATGCAATTTGACCTGAATGGCATAGTTCAATAAAATCACCTAGACATCCATGCTCGATATTTTCACCTTTACTGGCTGACATTCCGTTATCTGACATATGAACAACAGGCATGCCACTATATTTTTCCCTTGTTGCCTCAACCAACTTCCCCTCAGTCTGGCGTTGTACGCCAGTTTTATTACCGGCGGCCTGCTTATCCGTACTTACACGACTATACAGATATAGAGTTGGTACAGACGACCTTAAATTCATAACATCTCCAAAAATTGATTCTATGACGAGGCTATATATGCTAGATACGCAACTATACTTGTACGCTACCGGTACAGTTGGATTAAATTAAAGCAGGCATGTCTAGACCAGCCGTCCGGCTATGACACAATAACTTAGCGTTGTTCATTTTCTGAACATAAACACTATTGCCGATACACGGCATATAACCACTAGCAAACATTTAAGTAGAAGGTTATATCCAAAAAAACTAGATATCAACCCCCATCAAAAAAAAATAATAACCTCACAAGAAAGAAATTATCTATACCCTCTAACATTAATTTCCACTTATATATTTCAGGCTAGAAAGTGCCACGAAGAAGCGAAGACTCCCGTCACATGCCTTCTGGGAGAGTAGTCATACCATCATCAGGGCGATATTTGGCTCTTTCTCAAACTGGCGTTGTTTCCCAAATCAGCCAGCAAGTCATGACTTCCCAGCCCGAGTAACCGCTACACTCGGGACTTTCTGACAGGTAGGCCCAGGGTATTCAGCTTGTTTATGGCGCTTAAATACGCCATGACCTCTCCCACTTGGCCGTTGTAGTTACGCAGACTGATTTTCCCCGTCAGCAACAGCTTGAACCGATACATAGCCGTCTCCGCCAGCGAGCGACTGTGATACCCCGATATCTTCTTCCTGTGCGCCAGCCCTTCCTTGCACATTACCAGCACGGCCTCATTTCTTGGATGCACCTTTTTCCATAACCCCGCGCTCTTGCGAGGCGGGATACAGGCTGTTGCCCCTTTGCGCGAGATAAACTGATGGCTGGCTTTGCTGTCATAGGCGCCATCCGCATAAACATTTCCCAGCTTACGCCGCAGAGGGTTGAGCAAGGTCGGCAGCACCTCGGCATCATGGACATTCTCCAATTATACTTCTGCTGCCAAGATATCGTGGGTCACCGGATCTACCGCCAGATGCAACTTGCGCCAGACTCGCCGCCCTCAGCGCCATGTTTTCTGACCTTCCATTCGCCTCCGCCAAACACCTTCAGACCCGTCGAGTCGATAACCAGGTCGGTGATGCGCCCCTTGCTGGGCTGCCGATAGGCGGCTGTCACCGTGCGGGCCCGCTTGCTGACACAGCTATAGTCCGGTGCGCACAACGGCACATTCATCAACTCGAACAGGGAGTAGAGTAGTCCCTAAGTGGCCCGCAGAGTGAGGTTGAAAATCCCTTTGAGCATCAGGAAGGTACAGATGGTCTGGTCAGTGTAAAGCTGGCTGCGGCCCCGCCGCCCATGATAGTCGTGGTGGAACCAGTCGTTCATGGCGGCGGCATCAACCCAGAAGGTGAGTGAACCACGGTTAATCAAAGACTTGTTGTATTTAGGCCAGTTGGTGATGGTGTGAAGCGATGTGGTCATGATGCAGACTTGAAGAGGATGGTGGTGATCAGATCACCAAGTCCTCAGTTAGTTCCATTCAAGCCGCATCGATTTGGGAAACAACGCCTCTAAAACTACGCTTGCTCAAGCGCTAGATGAAGATCGCGTATATTCCGGTATAGATAGCAATAGACTTCCAATCATAAAAAATGCTTGACTGAAGTCCTTGACGGCGTAGCACCGAGAATATGGTGGTCAGCCGATGAGGATGGTAAAAATTAACAGGAATAACGTGACTGCGTAAAGAAATTACTTAATGATATTGAATGTCATTTCTTTGGCCAACTGGCAAATCTGGAAGATCTGCACATTTCGGTTCTGTTTTCTGTTTTCTGTTTTCTGTTTTCTGTTACTCAGTGATAGCGTACTTATTGCATGAGCCATGCTTAATGAACTTCAATTTATAAGAGAGACCTTCATATCTTTTCTTCAATAAAAAAACCGGCGAGGGCTAGTAAAACTGGTTTCTCTTCGCTGCGTAGCAGCGGAATGTTGAAACGATAAAATTTCATTACCGCTCTTATTATTAGTAAATGGACAGTTTTTAGAATTTTTCAAGTGGGGGTATGTGAAAAATGTTGAAAACCACCTCTTTTGATTAAACTGTAACCAAAAATGCTGATCTTTACCTACCCTCCCGTCGACTTATTGCTGATTGACAGACCCCATGCTCAATCCGTCCCATCAGGTCGACAATTACCTGCCCCCTTATCGGTGTAGTCAGGAGTTGCTCTGCTTACGAGCAACTTCTGATACTTGAAGCGCTACTACTGTAACTCAATGAAGAAAAGCTTATCGACTTCTAGAGTTGCCCCCTTGAAGATCCAGACACTTCACCCCTCTTAACTTGACCGAGGTAGTCTGGAACTATGTTCAGTACTAGCATAATCATCCATAGGAGCAACACATCTATACGGGCTAGGAATGACTCCTTGCGGGTTTTACGGCGTGTTCCATTGAACTCGCAATCCGCTAACTCATGCTGAACCTCATCCCTGTTGCCATGTGGGGATCATGGTCGCAGACCGAGGAACTGTTCGCACATTCATTTGCTTGTGCCTGTTATCGTATATTCAGTCATTGTCACTGCGGATAGCATCATCAACGCAATAAATTGATATTGAATTGAACATATCCTTCATGTTTAAGGCTGATTGGCTGCACCGAGGAAAACGCAATCACGCTGTCGCGCGGATTCAGGAGTACACCGATTACCACGCCGATGAGGTTGGAAATCAACTCGACCAGCTCGGCTTTGTCACCAAGCAGGTAAAGGGCAGTGAAGTCCGCAGCGACCAGCAAGATGAACACACCAGACTGCGATCCATGACGCAGGTTGCAATCAAATAGGCACTGCCTGACTGTTTAGTGTAGGTCTCCCGCACATGCTGGCGGCCGTAGATGGCTTGAGGACTGCGAGGCAGAACTCGTAACCGAGGCCCCTGTCGTTGATGATCGCATCGTCTTCACCTCATAGGAAAAGACACAAAATATCGAACATTGAAATCTAATATTACAGGTTAAAAAATGCACACATCACTTCTTCCTCTTTCCTGCTCATCAGGTATAATCCGCCATCTTTTTTTTGCATCAGTGACCAGCGACACCCTATGACTGTCAACCGTTTTGACCCCAGCTCAGAGAGCCTGACGCCTGCAACCACGCCGGCTCAGCCATTGGACAACCAACCTGTCCAACAAGCAACTTCCAGCATTATTAGGTCTCACCACCCAAGGATTGGTTTTGTGAGCTTGGGATGCCCCAAAAACCTGGTCGATTCCGAACGCATCCTGACCCAGCTGCGTACCGAAGGGTACGACGTGGTGCCCAGCTATGACGATGCGGAGCTGGTGGTGGTCAACACCTGCGGCTTCATCGACAGCGCGGTACAGGAGTCCCTGGAAGCCATCGGTGAAGCCCTGGCCGAGAACGGCAAGGTGATCGTCACCGGCTGCCTGGGTGCCAAAGAGAACCAGATCCGCGAGATCCACCCCAAGGTGCTCGAGATCACCGGTCCCCACGCCTATGAAGAGGTGCTGGGCCACGTCCACAAATACGTGGAAAAACCCACCCACAACCCCTTCACCAGCCTGGTGCCGGCCCAGGGCGTCAAGCTGACCCCGCGCCACTACGCCTATCTCAAGATTTCCGAAGGCTGCAACCACCGCTGCACCTTCTGCATCATTCCCTCCATGCGCGGGGATCTGGTGAGCCGCCCCATCGGCGAAGTGCTGGCCGAAGCCAAGCGCCTGAAAGAGGCTGGCGTGAAGGAGATCCTGGTGATCTCCCAGGACACCTCCGCCTACGGCGTGGACGTCAAGCACCGCACCGGTTTCTACGACGGCATGCCGGTCAAGACCAGCATGGTGGCCCTGTGCGAAGAGCTGGCCAAGCTCGGTATGTGGGTGCGCCTGCACTACGTCTACCCGTACCCGCACGTGGATGACGTCATCCCCCTGATGCGCGACGGCAAAATCCTCCCCTACCTCGACATCCCGCTGCAGCACGCCAGCCCGCGCATCCTCAAATTGATGAAGCGCCCCGGCTCCGTCGAGCGCACCCTGGAGCGGATCCAGAAGTGGCGCGAGATCTGCCCCGAGATCACCCTGCGCTCCACCTTCATCGTCGGCTTCCCCGGCGAGACCGAAGAAGAGTTCCAGATGCTGCTGGACTTCATCGACAAGGCGGAACTGGACAGGGTTGGCTGCTTCAAATACAGCCCGGTCGAGGGTGCCAAGGCCAACGAGCTGCCGGATCCGGTGCCGGCCGAGGTGCAGGAAGAACGCTTCCAGCGCTTCATGGAGCTGCAACAGCAGGTCTCCATCCGCAAGCTGGCCCGTAAAGTGGGCAAAGAGATGCTGGTGCTGATCGACGAGGTGGACGAAGAGGGCGCCACCGGCCGCTCCGCCGCCGATGCCCCCGAGATCGACGGCCTGGTCTACCTGAACGGCGAGACCGGCCTCAAGCCCGGCGACATGGTCAAGGTCCGCATCGACGAAGCGGACGAGTACGACCTCTGGGCCAGCCTGGTGGAATAATCACGCCACTCCCCCTCAAAGCCAGTCGGTCTCACCGACTGGCTTTTTTAATGTCCGCCGCCCGTCAGGCTCTTGCATGCCCCCCTGTCATCCCCTGTCCCGCCCCTCATCACCGATCTCCCTCCCCTCCCTCTTTTCGCACGCGCCCGTGAACCAGCGCACACTTCTCTCCTGCCACATGAGCCGCTTGTTTCCTGCGCAAAAATAAGCCGTGTCAACGGGGAAAAAACGAGCACGATCCAGCTCACATTATCGTTGTCACAGGGAGTGGCAAGGTGACTTTTTACTTTGTGAGAATTAATGCAACTGTATAATTTAAAAGGATTAAAAATACATTTTGACGATAATGACGTGCGCCGTGCAATTTTTACGATATCGACGAAATGAAGAGTTGTTGTTTTCCTGTTAATTCTGCTTTTCTAAGGGCGTTGGACGACACAACTACAAGGGTGCAAAACCTGACCAACAGCGAGGGCCGGTATCCAAGCATGCGATGTCGGTGCTCCATTCCAAAACCATGGAAGACCAATAAGAAAGGAAAAAATTATGCTTGCCAAAGTATCCAAAATCGCAACCTCAGTCATGCTGGGAACTCTGCTTGCCGGTGCCACCGGTACAGCCATGGCCGCCGACAACAAGACGGTGCTGACCCTGGTTGCCCAGCAGGAAACCGCATGGGTCAAGAACTTCAACCCCTTCCTGCAAGCGGGTCTGCTCCACACCACCCGTCACTTCATCTATGAGCCGCTGGTGATCTTCAACGATATGCAGGGTGGCAAACCCGTCTATCGTCTGGCCACCCACTACGCCTTCAGCGATGATCTGAAATCCGTCACCTTCGACCTGCGCGAAGGGGTCAAGTGGTCCGATGGTGAAGCCTTCACCGCCGACGACATCCTCTTCTCCTTCAACCTGGTCAAGGCCAACAAGGCGCTGGACGAGCGATCCATCTGGACCCAGATCAAGGGTGTCGAGAAGCTGGGTGACCACAAGGTCAAATTCGACCTGGCCGAGATCAACACCAACGTGGTGAACGACCTGGTGCTGGTGCCCATCGTGCCGGAGCATCAGTGGAAGTCGGTGAAAGACCCGGTGGCCTTCACCAACGACAAGCCGGTCGGGACCGGTCCCTTCACCGAAGTGGACAACTTCTCCGCCCAGCTTTACACCCAGTGCCGCAACCCGCACTACTGGGACAACGCCAGCCTCTCCATCGACTGCCTGCGCATGCCGCAAATGGCCACCAACGACCAGGTACTGGCCGCCGTGATGAAGGGTGACGTGGATTGGTTCGGCTCCTTCGTGCCGGACATCGAGCGCCTCTACGTCGGCAACGATCCCAAGAACAACAAGTACTGGTTCCCCGCCTCCGGCACAGTGGCGTTCAACGTCAACTTCCAGAGCAAGAACCCGGGCAACCACGAAGCCTTCAACGACATCAACTTCCGCCGCGCCTTCTCCATGGCCATGGACCGCCAGTCCATGGTGGACATCGCGGGCTACGGCTACCCCACCGTCAACGAGTACCCGTCAGGGCTTGGCAAGGCATTCGCCTCCTGGGACAACCCGGACGTCGAGAAGAAGTACGGCAAGTACAACAAGTTCGACCTGGAAGGGGCCAAGGCCCTGCTGAAACAGGCGGGCTACAAGGACTGTGACGGCGACAAGTTCCTCGACACCCCGAGCTGCAAGAAGATCGAGTTCAAGGTGCTGGTACCGAACGGCTGGACCGACTGGGTCAACACCGTCCAGATCGGGGTCGAAGGCCTGCAGGCCCTGGGCCTGAACGCCAAGACCGCCACCCCGGAAGCCACCGTCTGGACCGAGTCCCTGATCACCGGTGACTTCGACGTCGCCCTGCAGGGTTACTTTGCCGGTGCCAACCCGCACAAGTACTTCGAGACCGCTTTCCACTCCCGCAACATGGGTGAGCGCGGCAACCGCTTCGCGGCGCCCCGCTACAAGGATCCCGAGCTCGACAAGCTGATTGACGACTTCACCCAGACCGCCGATGCGGCCAAGCAGAAGGAGATCATGTTCGCCATCCAGGAGCGTGTCGGGGCCAACCAGACCATCATCCCGGTGTTCAACAACCCGACCTGGTACGAATACAGCACCAAGCGCTTCAATGGCTGGTTCAGTGCCGACAACCCGGTCGCCAAGCCGCAGGTTCACCCGGACACTCCGGAGCGTCTGCTGCACGTGCTGTCACTCAAGCCAAACAGCTAATCACCCCGGCCCCCTGCGGGGGGCCCTCTTCCCCGCCATGTCTTCCATCCCCCGCACCTGCCGGGGTTGGGGGAGCTTTGCCCGGCGCGGGGCAGGCTTGCAGTAAAAGGTATCACCATGGGATTTATACTTAGACGCTTCTCCTTCTATCTGGTCGCCTTCCTGGTGGCCGCCACCATCAACTTCCTGCTACCCAGAGCCATGCCGGGGGACCCCGTCTCCGTCATGTTTGCCCGGGCCGGCGCCATGATGGAACCCGCCGCGCTGGAAGCCCTCAAAGCCACCTTCGGTTTCGTGGACGGCCCCATCGGCACCCAGTTTCTCACCTATGTGAAGAGCGTCTTCACCTGGGATCTCGGCACCTCGGTGCGCTACTACCCCCAACCGGTTGCCGACGTCCTCGGCCGCGCCATCGGCTGGACCCTGTTCCTGGTGGGCACCTCCACCATTCTGAGCTTCTCCATCGGCTCCATCGTCGGCATCTTCGCCGCCTGGTACCGGGGCGGACGCATGGACAGCATCCTCTCCCCGCTCACCCTGGTGATGCAGGCCATCCCCCCCGTGGTGGTCTCTCTGCTCGCCCTCTTCCTGTTCGGAGTGAGCCTCGGCTGGCTGCCCATCGGCTACGCCTACAGCCCCGAGATCCCCGCCGATTTTGGCTGGGAACACATCAAGAGCATCCTGCTGCACGCCATCATGCCGGTGGGCACCCTGGCCGCGGTGCAGGTAGGGGGCTTTCTCATCACCATGCGCAACAACATGATCAACCTCCTGGGCGAGGACTACATCACCATGGCCAAGGCCAAGGGGCTCTCCAGCAACCGGGTGATCTTCAACTACGGCGCCCGCAACGCCGTGCTGCCGAGCGTCACAGCCCTCTCCATGGCACTCGGTTTCGTCATCGGCGGATCCCTCATCACCGAGGTGATCTTCAACTACCCCGGCCTGGGACTGACCCTCTATCAGGGCATCCTGGCCCGTGACTACCCCCTCATCCAGGGGCAACTGCTCATCATGACCATCACCATGCTCAGCTTCAATTTCCTGGCGGACGTGCTCTACGTCTTCCTGGATCCCCGTCTGCGTACAGGAGGCAAATAAGATGCGTATGCCGACTATCTTGAAAATCCTGCTGGGTAACAAGAAGGCCGCCTTCGGCCTCGCCATCGTGGTCACCTTCGTGCTGATGGCCCTGTTCGCCCCGCTGCTCGCCAGCAACGAACCCACCAAGCGGGTCGCCCGCCCCCACCAGCCCCCCAGCATGGAGCTGGTGATGGGTTCCAACCGCATGGGCCACGATCTCTGGGCCCAGTTCACCAACGGCGCCCGCATCTCCCTGATGGTGGGCTTCGGGGCAGGCCTGCTGGTGTGCGCCCTGGCCATCACGGTGGGCATCACCGCCGGCTACTTCGGCGGCGTGGTGGACGAGTGCCTCACCTTCCTGATGAACGTGGTGCTGGTGATCCCGAACCTCCCCCTGTTGCTGGTGCTGGCAAGCTTTATCGGGGAGGCGTCACCGACGGTGATCGCCCTCATCATCGGCTTTACCTCCTGGGCCTATGGCGCCCGGGTGATCCGCGCCCAGACCCTGGCCCTGCGGGAGAAAGAGTTCGTCATCGCCGCCGAGGTGCTGGGTGAACCGGCCTGGCGCATCATCCTGGTGGAGATACTGCCGAACCTCATCTCCATCATCGGGGTGAGCTTCATCGGATCCATCATCTACGCCATTGTCACCGAGGCGACCCTGGAGTTCCTGGGCCTTGGCGACCCCACCGTCGTGAGCTGGGGCATCATGCTCTACAACGCCCAGACCTCGAGCGCCATCCTGGTGGGTGCCTGGTGGGAGATCCTGGCCCCCTGCTTTGCCATCGCCGCCCTGGGGGCGGGTCTGGCCATGCTCAACTTCGCCATCGACGAAATCGCCAACCCGCAACTTCGTTCCCACAAGGGCCTGCGTCGCTGGAAGCAGCTTGCCACTCCCATCACTGCTCAGGAGAAGACAGCATGAAGCCGCAACAACCCCTGCTGTCGGTGCGCCAGCTCTGTGTCGACTACATCACCGAGAGCGGCGACGTGCGCGCCGTCAATTCGGTCAGTTTTGACATCATGCCGGGTGAGGTGTTCGGCCTCGCCGGCGAGTCCGGTTGCGGCAAGTCCACGGTCGCCTTCTCGGTGGCTAGGCTGCACAAGCCGCCCGCCTACATCAGCGGCGGCGAGATCCTGTTCAAGGGAGAGAACATCCTCGCCTTCGACGACGAGCGGTTGCGCAGCTACCGCTGGCGCCAGGCGAGCGTGGTGTTCCAGTCCGCCATGAATGCGCTCAACCCCGTGCTGCGCATGGAGGAGCAGTTCTGCGACGTGCTCTTGGCCCACAACCCCGGCATGACCCGCTATGAGGCGATCAAGCGCGCCCAGGAGCTGCTGGAGATCGTCGACATCCACCCGAGCCGGCTCAAGGACTACCCGCACCAGTTCTCCGGCGGCATGCGCCAGCGGCTGGTGATCGCCATCGCCATGGCCCTCAACCCCGAGCTCTTGATCATGGACGAGCCCACCACGGCGCTCGACGTGGTGGTGCAGCGGGAGATTTTGCAGAAGGTCTATGCGCTCAAGGCGAAGTTCAACTTCTCCATCCTGTTCATCACCCACGACCTCTCGCTCATGGTCGAGTTCTGCGATCGCATCGGCATCATGTACGCGGGGGAACTGGTGGAGGTGGCGCCGGCCAAGGCGATCCTGACCGCGCCCCTGCACCCCTACACCCGGGGCCTTGGCAACTCCTTCCCCCCCCTGCATGGGCCCAAGACCGTGCTGGAGGGGATCCCTGGCAGCCCACTCAATCTGCTGGAGGTGCCGGTGGGCTGCCGCTTCCAGGCACGCTGCGCCAAGGTGCACGAGCGCTGCCGCCAGGAATACACCCGGCTGGCCGAGATCCGGCCCGGCCAACAGGCTGCCTGCCACCTTCATGAGGCAGCAGAGGAACAACCGGATCTTCCGATCCATCTGGACAAGGCCGCTGGCTGTTAAGGATGTCTGTCATGCAAATCGCCCAAACCGACGCGCCCATCATCGAGGTCCAGCACCTCTACAAGGACTTCGCCGTCAACTCCAACGCCATCAAGAGCGGCAAGATGCGGGCACTGTCCGACATCACCTTCAACCTGCACCGGGGCCGCGCCCTGGCAGTGGTGGGGGAATCCGGCTCCGGCAAGAGCACCATCGCCAAGATCATCGCCAAGATGTACAAGCTCTCCAACGGCCGCATCCTCTACCGTGGCCGCGACCTGGAGGAGTTCAACAAGGGCACCGCCCTGCTGGACTATCGCCAGAGCGTGCAGATGGTGTGGCAGGATCCGTTCGGTTCACTGAATCCGACCCACACCATCTACCACCACATCGCCCGTCCCCTGCTGCTGCACAGCAAGGTGAGCGACAAGCGGGATCTGCCCGACATGGTCTATGGCCTCCTTGAAAAGGTGGGGCTGACCCCCGCCAAGGCGACCGCGGCCAAGTACCCGCACCAGCTCTCCGGCGGCCAGCGCCAGCGGGTCAACATCGCCCGCAACCTGGCGGTGGAGGCGGAAGTGGTGCTGGCGGACGAACCCACCTCCATGCTCGACGTCTCCATTCGCATCGGCATCCTCAACCTGATGGAGCAGATGAAGAACGAGCTCGGCGTCTCCATGCTCTACATCACCCACGACATCGCCACCGCCCGCTACGTGGCGGAAGATCTGGCGGTGATGTACGTGGGTCACATGGTGGAGTGGGGAGAGGTGGACGAGATCCTGCACCACCCCCAGCACCCCTACACCCAGTTGCTCATTTCGGCGGTGCCGGATCCCGAGAAGAGCATCCACGCCGAGCTGGAGGGAGGCCGCAAGGGGGAAATCCCGCTCTGGACCCCGGAATCCCGTGGCTGTCCCTTTGCCGGGCGCTGCCATCAGGCCATGCCCCGCTGCAAGGAGAGCCTGCCCCCGGTGACCCGGCTCGCCGACAACCACTTCGTGCGCTGCTACCTCCACGAACAGGGGTAAGCAGGCCCGC
>NZ_CAWMFQ010000109.1:0-9481 GCF_963866995.1 Aeromonas sp. ZOR0002
AACAAGCCACCAAGGCGGCGAGCGACAGCGCCAAGCAGGCCGTCAGCAGCGCAGCGACCATCAGTGCCGCAACCACGGCGCAGCAGCAAGCGGCCAAGGCGGTGAGCGACAGCGCCAAGCAGGCCGCCAGCAGCGCCGCCGCCATCAGTGCCGCGACCAGTGCGCAGCAGCAAGCGGCCAAGGCGGTGCAGCAACAGGGCGAGAAGCGGGAAGCGACTTCCGGCACCCTGAGCGATCAGGCCAGGGCGGATGCCGAAGCGGAGCTGGAAAAACTGCTTAACTGACTTTTTAAGCGTCATGCCACCATAAAAACAGGCCATCACATGATGGCCTGTTGTTTATCTGACCCGTAGCAGGGGAAGATCAGAAATGGCGGTCCTGCTCGGTGGGCTTGGCACCCTTCTCTTCGCTGTGCTCGATGGCGGTGCGGATAAGGTCGACGCCAGCCCGGATGATCAGCACCCCCATGTTGACCAGCTTGACGCAGACCCACATGAAGGTGATGAGCAGGATCAGCTTGAGCACCGTCTGGAAGGCCTCCAGGAAGTTCTGCTCCAGCTGGGCGGTGAGCCCGTTGGCGCTGCTCATCAGCCAGGTGTACACCTCGCGCACGAAGGGGATCCGGCTCGGCATCTCCAGCACGTCCAGCGCCGCAGGCAGGGCCTGGAAGATGACGATGCTGCCAAACAGTATCAGGATGACGCCGATGGCAATCCCCAGAAAGAAACCGAACTGTCGCATGAAGAGCCCCACAATGTAGTGAATGAGAAGAACAATAGCCGCCAATACTAGGGACTGCCCGCGCAGACGGCAATCCTTGCGTCCCCCACAGGGTCGGTGCCCCCTGCAAGCCATTGCCCGGCCGTCTGATTTCTGTGACCCTTGTCCCCACTCCTTGCCCCTGGGTGTCATCATGTTTCGAGTCGTCTTCTGCCTGCTGCTGTTGCTGGGCGGTGCCCTGCCCGCCTCCCGCGCCGAATCCCCTCCCTCTGCGGCCGCCTGCGTGATCCGCCACCAGCAAGGGATCCTGCTGGTGCAGGACAGGCTCTCCTCGCGCTACAGCCTGAGCGGCGGTTACATCGACAGGGGGGAGACCCCGGAGCAGGCGGCCCTGCGCGAGCTGTTCGAGGAGACCGGCCTCCAGGGTCGCGTCACCGGCGAGCTGGGGCGCTGGCAACGGGCCAGGGTGTTCGCCTGCCAGACCCTGGAACCCCTGCGGGTCCAGCGAGGGACGGGGTTTGTCTCCCTGCTCCAGGCCCCGGATCTCGGTGGCGAGATCCTGAATGCCAGGCTGATCGCGGCCGCCGACCTGCCCCCTGACCAGCGTCGCTTCCCGGCGCAGCTCGACTGGATAGCCCCGAGGCTGGCCGAGGTGCCCGAGAGCCGGGTGCTGTGGGTGACGGATTTCAGCGACGCGGCCAGTGCGCTGCACCGCGCCGAGTTGCCGCTGATCCAGCGCCTGCAACAATGGCTAGGGCCGGATGCGCTCTGGCCAAAGGCGGGCAATCTGCTGGGCTCGGCCCCCTTCCAGCTGGCGCTGCTGCCCTTGCTGCTGCCCCTGCTCGGCTGGTCCAGGCTGCGCCACCTGCTGTTTGCCATGGTGCTGCTCACCCTGGTGGTGAACCTGCTCAAGGCGGGCATTGGCTGGCCCAGGCCCTTCCACCTGCAACCCGAGCTGGCCCGCCAGAGTGCCCAGGGCTTCGGCATGCCGAGCGGCCACGCCGCCTCGACCCTGCTCTACTGGGGCCTGCTGCTTGGCTGGCTGCCGGCACTGCGGGCATGGCAGGGGGCCCTGCTGTCCCTGTTGCTGGCCGGCGTGGCCGGGCTGGCCCGGGTCTGGCTGGGGGTCCACTTCCTCTCGGATGTGGTGGCCGGCCTTGCCCTGGGGGCCCTGCTGCTGGCACTGCGCGCCCCGCTGGCGAAGCTGGCGGCGCGCCCGCTCCCCTGGGCCGGGGTGCTCATCGCCAGCGCCCTCTCGGCCTGGCTCACCCAGTCCACCGCCCTGGCCGGGCTTGCCATGTTCACCCTGGGGCTGGTATCGGGTAATCTGCTATCACTCGAACGGAGCCCCACCCCCGCCCTGCCCGCCGCGCTGCTGACCCTGGCAGGGGGACTGGTCGTGGCAGGGCTCCTGTTCCTGGTGCCCGCGCTCACCAGCAGCTCTCTGCTGATCCTCGCGGGACAAGGGTGGCTCTTTGGCTGCCTGGGGTTCTGGCTCAGCGCCGGGCTCTGGTGGTCGTTATCCGCTATCCGTCACGGTGCCCGAACCGGGCGCTCAACCCCTCGTTAAGGGAATGCCATGAATATGAAAAAAGTGGATTTGGCCAAGATCACCCTGGGCTTGCTGTTCCTCAGCCTGCTCATCATCTCGTGCTTCATGGTCTTGCGCCCCTTCCTGCCCGCCCTGGTGTGGTCCACCATGATCACCATCGCCACCTGGCCCCTGATGCAGATGGCCCAGCGCCTGCTGTGGGGCAAGCGCACCCTGGCGGCGTTGCTGATGACCAGCATCTTGCTGCTCATCTTCGTCATTCCCCTCTTCATGACGCTGGCCAACGTGGCGGAGAAGGCCCCCATGCTCATCGAGCTGGGCACCGAGCTCAGCCAATCCCCACCCCCCGAGCTGCTCTGGTTGCAGCAAGTGCCCCTGGTGGGCGACAAGCTCTATGAGTTCTGGCAGCAGATCCTCGCGAGCGGCGGCCAGGTGCTGTTCACCAAGCTGGCCCCCTACTTCGGCCAGACCGCCCGCTGGCTGGCGGCCCAGGCGGGCAACCTCGGCCTGCTGTTCGTCCACTTCCTGCTGACCGTGGCCATCTGCGGCCTGCTCTACCACTCGGGAGAGAAGGCGGCAGAAGGCATTCGCCGCTTCGCCCACCGTCTGGCGGGCCAGCGCGGTGACAATGCGGTGGTGCTCGCCTCCCAGGCCATCCGTGCCGTCGCCATGGGGGTGGTGGTGACCGCCCTGGTGCAATCCTCGGTGGCGGGCCTGGGCCTGCTCATCGCCGGCATTCCCTATGTCATGGTGCTGGTGGTGCTGATGTTCCTGCTGATCGTCGCCCAGATAGGCCCCTTCCCGGTGCTGCTGGCCAGCGTCGGCTACCTCTACTGGAGCGGGGACACCACCTGGGGCACCTTCCTGCTGGTCTGGTCCCTGCTGGCGGGCACCATGGACAACTTCCTGCGCCCCTTCCTCATCAAGCGCGGGGCCGACCTGCCGCTGATCCTCATTCTGGTGGGGGTCATCGGCGGCCTGCTGGCCATGGGGATCATCGGTCTCTTCATCGGCCCCGTGGTGTTGGCGGTGGGCTACACCCTGCTGGATGCCTGGATCAAGGAAGATGACCAACCGGCGAGCGCTCTGGTGGAGCCGCCCAAGGCGCCGTGACGATTCATTGAGCCCCGATGCAAAGAGCCGCCCCAGGGCGGCTCTTTTGTTTATTACCGTCCTATGTTGGTTCGATTAGCGAAGTGTAATCGGACGATCGAGATGCCGCTGTCCGGTGTGTCCATGAATCAGCGGCATCTGGCAGAGGGGAAATACGAGTGGCCGTTATCGCGGGAGAATTGATTGACGCGAACATCCGATTACCCCTTACGGCTAATCGAACCGACGGCTGGTCGCGGCGTTTAGAACCAAAGTTCGAACCGGAACGCCAAAACACGAACCAGGGTTCGAATCACTCCTTCCCCTCCCCTGTTCCCTGCCGAAGGCGCCCGCCACAATGCCTGCACCATTGGAGGAGAACACAAGATGAACGAACTGAGAGCAACACGGGCCCTCATCAGCGGCGGCGCCAGCGGCATCGGACTGGCCATCGCCGAGGCCCTGGCCAGCCAGGGGGTGGAACTGATCCTGGCTTCCCGCCGCCTGGGGCTGCTGGAGCAGGAAGCGGCCAGACTGGAGGCACGATACGGGGTGCGAGTCATGGCACTGGCGCTGGATGTGTGCGACGGCGATCAGGTGCGGGACGGTCATGCCCGGATCCGGGAGCGGCTCGGCCCCGTCGATCTGCTCATCAACAACAGCGGGGTCGGCAGCGACCACCTGGTGCAGGATCTGCCGGAATCGGAGTGGGACAGGGTGATGGATACCTGTGCCAAGGGCACCTTCCTGCTGACCCGGGCCTGCCTGCCGGACATGCTGGCGAGCCGCCACGGCACCGTCATCAACATCGCCTCCCAGGCCGCCAGGCATGGCTATGCCAGGGCCGGCGTCTACTGCGCCGCCAAGTTTGCGGTCCTGGGGTTCACCAGGGCACTGCGGGAAGAGGTGCAGCATCAGGGCGTCCGGGTCCACACCCTCTGCCCAGGCCTGGTACAGGTGCCGCCCCCGGCCTGTCCGGGCGATCGCAAGCCCGGCTGGCTGCAGGTGGAGGATCTGGCCGAGGCCGTGCTCTACACCCTGCGCCAACCCGCTCACGTCCAGCTCGACGAGATCGGCATGACGGGGATCTGAGCGAGGCACCATGGAACGGCAGCAAGAACAAGGGGCGCCGAGGCGCCCCTTGTTCTGCGTCACACCGCCAGAGGCGGCCTGCGCGTAAGATCAGGCAGGTTGATGGAGGGTGATGCAGTGGATGCCGCCGCCACCGGCCGCCACCGGGTCTATGTCTATCTGCACTATCTTGCGCCCCGGATAGAGGCGGGCCAGCAGATCCCGGCAATGGCGGTCGGCCCTGGCATCCCCGAACTGGGGAGCGATGACGGCGCCGTTGATGGGCAGGTAGTTGATGTAACCGGCGGCAAAGTCCGGGCTGCGGCTGAACTTGTTGTCCCGCCCGCCCAGAGGCGGCGGCAGCTGATGCAGCTCCAGCTTGTTGCCGTCGGCGTCCGTCGCCTGCTGCAGGATAGCAAGGTGCTGGCGGGTCACCTTGTAGTCGTAGGAGTCGGGATCGTTGTCCATGTTGATCACCACCACCCCGGGGCGCACGAAGCGGGCGTAGAAGTCCACGTGGGCATCCGTAATGTCCTTGCCCTTGATCCCCGGCAGCCAGATGATCTTGCGCAGCCCCAGGTTGGCCTTGAGCTCCGCCTCCACCTGCGCCTTGGTGAGGCCGGGGTTGCGGTTGCTGTTGATCCAGCTGCTCTCGGTCATGATGGCGGTGCCGTTGCCGTCCACCTCGATGCCGCCCCCCTCACCGATGAGCTCGCTCTGCAGGTAATAGGCATCGGTCTGCCGGCCCACCAGGGCGGCGACCCTGGCGTCATGGCTGTGCTCCTGCTTGTCACCCCAGCCGTTGAAGTTGAAGTCCACCAGCCCGAGCCCTCCCTGCTCGTCCTGCACGAAGACGCCGCCGGTATCCCGCAGCCAGATGTCATCCATCTCGGCGTGGACGAAGTGGGTGTTGCGCTCGCCGCACAACTGGCGCGCCAGCGCCTCGTCATCCTCATGGCAGAGCACGTTGACCCGGGTGTAGGGCACCATGGCCTGCACCAGCCGCCCTATGGTGGCCTGCACCTCCTTGTAGTGGCGACCCCAGATCTCGCTGGTGGCCCCGAAGGCCACCCACACCAGGGCCTGGGGGGAGGACTCCTCCGGCATGTGGTAGCGAGCGGCGGCGCCGGGTTCGCCGGCGGCGAAGGCCGCGCGGGCACCGGGCAGGCTGCCAAACCCGGCAATGGCGCCAAGGGCGACCAGCTGTTTCAATACGTGGCGTCGGGAAAACATCGTTCTACTCCTGGGTTCAGAGGCTGCTCTTGAAGCGAGTCCAGGCTCGCATGCGGGCACGCATCTGGGATTGTGCTATATCCTGACCCGGAATGAGCCGCTGGTAGCTGGCCTCGTCCAGGTAGATATCCGGGTTGGCCGTCATGGTGGCATCCACCATGGGTCTGGCCTTGGCACTGGCAGTCGGATAGCCGGTGCTGTTGGTGATGGCCGCCATGTTGGCCGGGCGCATCACGAAGTTGATAAAGGCATAGGCATAGTCAGGATGGGGGGCATCCGCCGGGATCGCCATGGTGTCCATCCAGATGGTGCTCCCCTCCTTCGGCAATCGGTATTCGAAGTCGGCACCCTTGCCCGCCTCGGCGGCGGCGCGCCTGGCCTGGGTCATG
Source organism: Aeromonas sp. ZOR0002 (assembly GCF_963866995.1). Classification (NCBI taxonomy): domain Bacteria; kingdom Pseudomonadati; phylum Pseudomonadota; class Gammaproteobacteria; order Aeromonadales; family Aeromonadaceae; genus Aeromonas; species Aeromonas sp. ZOR0002. Next base: position 6,058 of record NZ_CAWMFQ010000109.1, read on the forward strand.
TCGCCGCTGTAGCCCAGGGAGAGGCAGAGATCCCCGTTCACCAGCTGGGTTACCGGCTGGGACTGGAACTTGCGGATATAGGGCTTGATCCCCTTGAGCAGGTCCAGGGCCGCCTCCAGATCGTCCGCCTTGCCGCTGCGGGGATCCCGCCCAAGATAGTGCAGCACCACCGCCAGCACCTCGTCCGGGGAGTCGATGACCGAGATGCCGCAATCTGCAAATTTCGCCGCCAGCTCGGGCTTGAACAGCATGTCCAGGCTGTTCACCGGGGCATCCGGCATCCGCTGCTTGATAGCGTCCGCATTGTAGGTGAGCCCTATGGTGCCCCAGGTGTAGGGCACCACGGCCTCCTTCGCATGGGGATAGGCCTGCTGCAACCGCGCCAGGCCGGGGTCTATGTCCCCCAGGTGTTGCAGCTTGCCCTTGTCGAGGGGCTGCAGGCTGCCCGCCCGCATCAGCCGCTCCGCTACCGTGTCCCCTGGGAAGATGAGGTCATACCCGCTGCGACCCGCCATCAGCTTGGCCTCCAGGGTCTCGCTGCTGTCCATCACGTCGTAGATGACCCGGATCCCGGTCTCCCGGGTGAATTCGCTCAGGGTATCGGGGGCGAAATAATCGGACCAGTTGTAGAGGCGCAGCACCTTCTCCTCTGTCGCCTCCCCCGCCCCTTCTGCGGCCTGGGCCCCCAGACCCAGCAGCAGGGCCAGCCCCATGGCTATCTTGGTCAAGGCGCTCATGATGGACGCCCTCCCCGCTGGCCCTGCCCATCCAGGCTCAGCAAGGCGCCATACATCTCGGGGCGACGATCCCGGTAGATGCCCCAGGTCAGCCGCTCCTCGGCCATGGCGGCGAGATCCAGCTCCCGCACCAGCACGCCCGGGGTATCCCTGTCCGCCTCGGCCAGCAGGGCCCCCTTGTGATCCGTGATGAAGGAGGAGCCATAGAAGCGCATCTGCAACGCGGGATCCCGGGTCGCCACCTCGTGGCCCACCCGGTTGGCGGCGATCACCGGCATGATGTTGGCGGCGGCATGGCCGCGCTGGGTCAGCTGCCAGTGATCCCGCGAATCGAGCACCTCTGCCCCCGGCTCCGAGCCGATGGCGGTGGGATAGAGCAGCAGCTCGGCCCCTTGCAGCGCCATGGCGCGGGCCGCCTCCGGGAACCACTGATCCCAGCAGATGCCGACCCCGATGCGGCCAGCGGCCGTGTCCCAGACCCGAAACCCCGTATCCCCCGGGCTGAAATACTCCTTCTCCTGATAGCCGATGGCGTTCGGGATATGGGTCTTGCGATAGACCCCGAGCAGGCGACCATCCGCATCCGCCATCGCCAGGGAGTTGAAGTAGGCGTTGCCCGCACGCTCGAACCAGCTGATGGGCAACACCACCCCCAGCTCCCGCGCCAGGGCCGAGAAGCGGCGCAACACCCGGCTCTGCTCGAACGACTCCGCCAGCGCCAGATGGCCGTGGTATTGCTCGATGCAGAAATAGGGGGTGGCGAAGAGCTCCTGCAACAGCACCAGGTTGGCCCCCCTGGCGGCGGCGTCCCGTACCAGGCTCTCCGCTGTGTCCAGATTGCGCTCCAGCTCCCAGCTGCAAGCGAATTGTGTGGTGGCGACAACGATCTTGCTCATCCGGATACCCTCCCTGACACGCGTTCCCCCTGACAGGCAAACTGCATGGTTGCGACGACCTTGTTCATGAATCTCTCCTCCCTGATCCCGTCATGAGGCCTCGCAGACGCCTGACGAGGCCGCTCCAAACGCTTACCCCTGCACCGGCCAGGCCGGCTGCTGCTGGGTGATGCAGTGAATGCCGCCCCCGCCGTGGGCCAACTGGTTGATGCGCACCGGCACCAGCTGCCTGTTCGGGAAGGCGCGCCTCAGCACTTCCCCAGCCGCCTCGTCCGCGCCTACGCCGTAGGCGGGCATGATGATGGCGCCGTTGGCGATGTAGAAGTTGGTGTAGGAGGCGCAGAACACTTCCGCCTCGGCGTCCACCGCCTCGCTCGCCTCGAACAGCTCGAGGCACTCGAAGGAGCGACCTCTCGCATCGGTGGCCAGGGCCAGGGCTCGGCGGTTCTCCCGCACCACGCGGCCATAGGTGGAGTGCCCGTCCAGGGTGGCGTCCACCAACAGGTGGCCGGGGCGGCTGAAGGCGCAGACCCCGTCCACATGACCGTCCGTCATGTCGCCGGTGACGTGGTCCGGATCCCCCGGCAGCCAGATAGTCTTCTCGATGCCGAGCAGGCGGCTGAAGATCCGTTCGATCTCCACTTTGGTCATGCCGGGATTGCGGTTGCTGTTGAGCAGCACCGACTCCGTGGTGATCAGGGTGCCCTCCCCATCCACATGGATGGCGCCCCCTTCGTTGGCGAGGAAGCTGCCGATGCACTCCAGCTCCAGGCTGTTGAGCACGCGTCGCGCCAGCCCCTCATCCAGACCGTGGGCCGACTTGCCGCCCCAGGCGTTGAAACGCCAGCTGATCCCGGCGGTGCCAAGCTCGGGATGGCAGATGAAGGTGGGGCCGGAGTCACGGCACCAGCTGTCATCCACCGGCAGGGGAATGAAGCGCACCCCGTCGCCGCACAGGGCGCGAGCCTCCGCCTGTGCGGCGGGATCCACCACCAGGTTCACCGGTTCGAAGCGGGCGATGGCATTGACCACCCGGGCGAAGTCCTGCTGGACCTGGGGCAGGGTTACGCCCCAGCCGTTTTCCCACAGCGCCTTGTTGTGCGGCCAGACCATCCAGGTCGCCGCGTGCCGGCACCACTCCGCTGGCATGAACCAGCCCACAGCCCTCATTCCCTGCTCGCGCATCTCAGCCTCTCTGATTAGGTACTATTAAGGTTATTGACGATGGGAATAGACTATTCTCCCCGCTGATGGGTAACAAACGATCGATTTTCGATAAAAGTGATAAGTGGAGCTAATCAATGATGTTCAAACACTGGCCCCCTCTCAACGTGCTGCGCGGCTTCGAGGCGGCGGCCAGGCTCGGCAGCTTTCATCAGGCGGCCCAGGAGCTGCACCTCACCCAGTCTGCCATCAGTCAGCAGATCCGCTCGCTGGAGGAGCTGCTTGGCCAGCCTCTGTTTCACCGCCAGGGACGCTCCGTCGCCCTGACCGACGCGGGCCAGGATCTGCTGGAGACGACCCAGCAGGTGCTGCTGCAACTGGCGGTGGGAATACAGCGCCTCGAGCAGTACCGCAAGCCGAACCAGCTGGTGCTCAACACCAGCACCGCCATCGCCCGCCTCTGGCTGCTGCCCCGGCTGGCCGACCTTCACCGCCAGCATCCGGGCATCGATCTCTGGCTGTTCACCAGCGACGACACGCCGAACATGGCCGAGCAGACCATCGACATTTCGCTGCGCTGGGGGCTGGCTCCCCAGGCGGAATGCCGCCATCAGCCGCTGCTGGCGG
>NZ_CAWMFQ010000109.1:9561-16778 GCF_963866995.1 Aeromonas sp. ZOR0002
CGCGCAGGAGCGCACCACCCTGCACGGGGAGCGGGAGATGGACTGGCACCACTGGACCCTCAAGGGCGGCGACGATCTGCACCTGCAGACCCAGGGGCTCAACTTCTCCGATCCCGGCTTGTTGCAGGATGCGGCCAGCGCCGGGCTCGGGGTGGCGCTGGCGAGCGAGCTGCTCTCTCGCGACGCACGCCGACAGGGGTTGCTGCTGCCCCTCTCGTCCCACCGGGTGGCCGGGCCGAACTGGAACATGCTGATCCATCAGGAGAGCGAAGCCAGCCCCCAGTGCCGGGCGGTGAGCCAATGGCTCCAGCAGCAGTTTGCCGCAGAGGCCGTCACCCGGGACCAGGACGCGACACTCTGAGAGCGGTCACTGAATCGGGGCGGCAAGGGTGATTAAATGGCCCCTTCCCTTTTGCCGGATATCGCCGTGACCATGCCATCCGTTCCCCAGCCCCTCTCGTCCTGGCCCGAGCACCTGCAGGCCTCCTGGCTGCGCTGTGCCCACCAGACCAGCGCGTCCCTCTGGCATCCTCCCCACTGTGCCAGAGGGCAGACCCTGGAGAGCCTGCGCCAGCGCAAACGGGACCTGCTCACTACCGGCGAGATGGCGCTGGAGGATCTCTACGAGTTCATGGAGGGGCGCCCCTGCGCCCTGCTGCTCACCGACGAGAGCGGTTGCCTGCTGGCCCGGACCGGCCACCCCGATACCCTGCAGGCGCTGGCGGCACTCGGTTTTGGCCCAGGCGCGTTTTTCAGCGAGGGACGCATCGGCACCAATGCCGTCAACCTGGCGGCCCTGGAGGGGGTGCCGCTCTGCGTCAGCGGCCCCCAGCACTTCAACCAGCGCCTCCACCCCTGGCACTGCTGTGCCAGCCCCGTCTACAACAGCACCGGTCGCCAGGTGGCGATCGTGGCCCTGATCTGCCGGGTGGAAGAGGCCGCGCCGGGGGATCTCGCGCTCACCGTCAGCGCCGGCCGTGAGCTGGCCAATCTGCTGCAGATGGAGCGCCTGATGCAGGAGTCCCAGCACCACTTGAGCGAGCTCTATGCCCTGTTGGATGGCATGGAAGACGGCGTGCTGGCCTGGGATCCCCAGGGGCGGCTGCGCTACCTCAACGCCCTGGCGGCCAGTCGGCTGCAACTCGACCCGGCTGTCTGCCTGGGCCAGCCCCTCGATCACCATCTGCTGTTGCCCCAGCGCCTGCGTCTGGCCATCGCGGAGATGACCCCCCTGAGCCATGTGGAGGTGACGCTGGAGCGGCGAGAGACCCGGGGCGAGGCCTTCATCGACGCCCTGGTGAGCCTCAAGCCCCTGCCGGGGCCGGACGGGGTCAGCTTCATCGTCCTGCTCCATCCCACCGATCGGCTGCGCGCCATTCATCAACTGCGCCAGACGGTGCCCGAGCTCTCCGCCCTGGTGGGGGAGTCGAGCGCCATGCGCAAACTGCTGCGCCACGCCCGCCAGGCGGCCAGGGGACAGGGCCCCGTCCTGCTGCGGGGGGAGGAGGAGGTGGGCAAGGCCCAGCTGGCGGAGGCCATCCACTTTGGCAGCGAGCGAGCCGCCGGCCCCCTGGTCATCTTCAACTGCCAGGCATGGCCGAGAGAGCGTATGGCGCTGGAACTCATGGGGTCCGACGAGGCGGGGCAGGAGCGGGCAGGCAAGTTCGAGCTGGCTCACGGTGGCACGCTAGTGCTTGAGCAGGTGGAGTGCCTGCCCGCCCCCATGCAGGCCGCCCTGCTGCAACTGCTCAAGACGGGGCGCATCCAGCGCTTCGACTCCGCCCGCATCCTGCCCCTCAGGGTGAGGATCATCGCGACCAGCAGCGCTCCGCTGGAGCAGCGGGTGCAGGAGGGGGGATTCGGGCGCCAGCTGCTCTATGCGCTGCAAGGGTGCGAACTCTGGCTGCCGAGCCTGCGGGAGCGCAGCGCCGATCTGCCTGGCCTCATCCGCCAGCACCTGACGGTGCAGGGGGGCGAATCGGGGCGCCAGTTCACCCCTGACGCCCTCGACTGCCTGCTGGCTTACCCCTGGCCCGGCAACCTGGGGGAGCTGCGCAGCGCCATCGAGTACGCCCTGCTGCATTGCAGTGAGGCACAGATCCCGCCCCGGGCGCTCCCGGCCGCCATCCGCCAGGGTCATTGCCTGCTGGCGGACGAGGTGGTGGGACAGCCGCTGCTCACCCTGGCGGAGCTGGAGCATCAGGCAATCCTGCGGGCCGCCCGTGCCAGCAAGGGCCAGGTCAGCCAGATGGCGCGCCAGCTCGGGATCAGCCGCACCACCCTCTGGCGGCGGCTCAAACTGCTCGACATCGATCCCGCCGACTACCACCACTGACCAGAACGCCCCTCAAAAAAAGCGGGCCCCGTCGTGACGGGGCCCGGATGGGGGAATGTTTCAGTCGCCGAAGCGAGCCTGCGCCAGTTGCTGGAAGCAGCTCAGCGCCGCCCCGGCATCCTCACCTCGCGCCAGCAGGATGAGCCTGTCCCCCTGGCGCACATCGAGCATGGCGAGCCGGCTCAGGCTGCGGGGATTCGCCTCTTTCTCCCCCTTTTGCAGCCTGAGTTCAGCGGCAAAGGGCTTGAGTGCCGCGACCAGTCGGGCGGCGGGGCGCACATGCAGGCCGTGGGGATTCTCCACCACCACCTCGCAGCGCAGCCAGCCGTCATCGGCAACGGGGGCTGCCTCCGTGGTGACCTGCGCCGCACTGGCAGGCAGCATTCCCTGTTTCGGGCCCAGGGCGCCAAGCGCCTCGGCGGCTACCTCGTCCAGCGTCAGGCCTGCGCCAGCGGCCACCACGGCGGCCAGAGTGCCCTCGACCAGCGGGGCGGGGCTGAGCCGCACCCGGGAGCTCAGCTCGGGGGGCAGCAGCTCGAGGGCGGTCTCGGCGCTCAGGAGGGCGCTGCCCAAGTCCATCAGCACCAGCACGCCGCTGCCGTCATCCGCCTCTTCCATCGCACTCATCACGGCGATGGCGTCAGTACCGATGGGGTGGTCAGGGTCATCGACCCCAGCCGCCAGCAACAGTTTCGCCGGGCTGCCGAGCTGATCGGCCAGGGCTTTCAAACCGGCCGCAAGCATGGCGCTGTGAGAGACCACTACGATGCCGATCATGTCACAACCTCGCTCTGTCACGCAGGGCGGTCAGCAGCAGCAGGGTCGAGGTGGCCCCCGCATCCTGATGACCGATGCTGCGCTCACCAAGATAGCTGGCGCGCCCCTTGCGGGCCTGCATCTGGATGGTGGCCTCGGTGCCGGCTGCGGCGGCAGCCACCGCCTTGTCCAGCGCCTCGGGGAGCGGCAGGCCCTGTTGTTCAGCCTGCTGCAGGGCGGCCAAAGCGGGCCACCAGGCGTCGCACATGGTCTTGTCACCCGGCTCGGCACGGCCACGGGAGACGATCCCCTCCACCCCGTCGCTCAGCATCTTGCCGAGCTGGCCGAGGGTCAGGCTCTGGCAGGCATCGCTGCTGGCCGCCGCCCGGATGAAGAAGGTGCCGTAGAGGGGTCCGCTGGCGCCGCCGACGGAAGAGAGCAACGTCATACCGGTGGTTTTGAGCACCTGGCCGATGTCCTTGTCCGCCACCGCGGGCAGCTTCTCCGCCACCTTGGCAAAGCCGCGCTGCATGTTGAGGCCGTGGTCGCCGTCGCCGATGTCGGTATCCAGCGCCGTGAGGTAGTCACGCTGCTCGGTGAAGATATGCTCGCAGTCGAGCAGCCAGTTGACGATCTGATGCTTGCTTAACATGAATATTCCTCAGCAGCCGCGCCGCAGGGCGGGGGTGTGAACGGGGGCATCCCACAGGGTCATCAGCTCGTCATCCACCTTGAGCAGGGTGATGGAGATGCCGGTCATGTCGAGAGAGGTGCAGTAGGGGCCGATGAGGTTGCGCACCAGGTGGATGCCCGCCTCTTCGCACAGGGTGGCGAGGCGGCCGTAGACGCCGTAGAGCTCGGAGATGGGGGTGCCGCCGAGGCTGTTGACCAGGACGATGACCCTGTCACCCCCATTGAGCGGCTCGATAAAGGTGTGCTCTTCCTGCCAGCTGCCGGTGCCTCTGTCCCAGTGGCGCAGAGTGCGGCCATAGGGGCTGTTGTCGGTCAGCTCCTTGAACATGTCGTCCACCAGGGCGTTGAGGTCGGTGAAGGGACGGCGCTCGATACCGGGTTCGCCGTGAATGCCCACGCCGAACTCCACCTCGTTGTCAGCCAGGGTGAAGGAGGGTTTGCCGGCAGCAGGCACGGTGCAGGCGTGCATGGCCACGCCTATGGTGCGGCTCTGGTTGTTGATGCGACGGGCCAACGCCTCGCAGCGCGCCAGATCGTAGCCCGCCTCGGCGGCGGCACCGACCAGCTTCTCGCACAGCACTGTCGTGGCAACACCACGGCGGCCAGCGGTGTAGAGGCTGTCCTTCACCGCCACGTCGTCATCGATGAGGGCGAACCCCACCTTGACCCCGTCACCGTGCAGCAGCTCGACCGCAGTCTCGAAGTTGAGCACGTCGCCGGTGTAGTTCTTCACCAGAAACAACACGCCGGCGCCGCCGTCGACGGCCTGACCGCACTCGTACATCTGATCCGGGGTCGGGGACGTGAAGATCTCGCCGGGGCAGGCACCATCCAGCATTCCTTTGCCCACCAGGCCACCGTGCATGGGCTCGTGGCCGCTGCCGCCACCGGAGACCAGCGCCACCTTGCCCGTCACGGGGGCGTCGGCGCGGGTGATGTAGTGGGGTTCGATTCGCACCTTGAGCTCGGGGTGGGCGGCAGCCATCCCCATCAGTTGTTCACGGACCACGGCATCGACGGCATTGATCAGCTTCTTCATGGCTCACTCCTTGGCTTGCCACCACACGGGTGGACAGATGGTTGATGGAGCCAGTCTAGCGAGCCATAGGGGGATAAACATGACAGGGGTTTCGGTTCGGATCTGAAACAGCAAACAAAGCCTGACGTTTCAATCTGAAACGAGCGGATGGGGAAGATCCGGGAAAGTGTTAGCCGCCTCACAGCCATCAAAAAGGGCCCCGCAGGGCCCTTCTCGATAGCGTGAGGATTAGATGGCCCAGCCACCGGCGTAGAAGATCACCAGGGCCACGGCGATGATGACGGTACCGATATTGAGCTTCTTCCACTCGGCGGCAAACAGGCGGCCGACAACCAGGGCCACGAAGCCCAGCATGATGCCGGTGACGATGTTGCAGGTGAGCACGATGAAGACGGCGCACAGCATGCCGGAGAGGGCATCGACCGAGTCGTTGAAGTCCAGCTTGGTGACGTTGCCCAGCATCAGCAGGCCCACATACATCAGGGCCGGTGCGGTGGCGTAGGCCGGTACCAGATAGCTCAGCGGAGAGAGGAAGATCATCAGCAGGAAGAGCACGCCGACCAGGGTGGCGGTCAGACCTGTCTTGCCGCCGGCAGCGGTCCCTGCGGCGGATTCGATGTAGACGGCTGCCGGAGCACCACCTACCACGCCCGCCACCATGCTGCTGACGGAGTCCGCAGTCAGGGCCTTGCCACCGCTGATGATGTGACCACGCTCGTTGATGAGGCCAGCCTGACCAGCCACGGCACGGATGGTGCCGGTGGCGTCAAATACGGCGGTCATCACCAGCGCCAACACAGTCGGAATCACCACCGGATTGAGGGCGCCCAGCAGATCCATGCTGCCCACCAGGGAGCCATGCTCGCCACTCAGGCTCGGCATGGCGAAGAAGCCCTGCCAGGTCACTTTCGGATCGAAGATGAGACCGAGGATGGAGATGGCGATGATCACCATCAGGATGCCGCCCGGCACCTTGCGGCGCTCCAGGCCGAAGATGGCAGCCAGACCCAGCACCGTCATGATGACCGGGAAGGCAGTGATCTCGCCGAGCTGCACCGGCAGGCCCGCTCCTTCATTCTTGATCACCATGCCGACCCCGTTGGTGGCGATCAGCAGCAGGAACAGGCCGATACCGATGCCGGTACCGTGGGCGATGCCGGAGGGAAGGTTGTCCAGGATCCACTGGCGCACGCCGGTGACGCTGATCAGGGTGAACAGCACCCCCATCAGGAAGATGGCGCCAAGGGCGACCGGAATGCTCAGCCCCTGACCCAGCACCAGGCTGAAGGCTGTAAAGGCGGTGAGAGAGATGGCACAACCGATGGCCATCGGCAGCTTGGCCCAGAGCCCCATCAGCAGGGAGCCGAAGGCGGCGATCAGACAGGTCGCCACAAACACCGGGCCCTGCTCAAAACCGGCTGCGCCCAGCATGTTCGGCACGACGATGATGCTGTAGACCATCGCCAGGAAGGTGGTCAACCCGGCCAGCAGCTCCTGTCGCACCGTGCTGCCACGCTGGCTGATGGAGAAATAGGAATCCAGAAACCCGCCATTGCCGGCGCGGGCCGTCGTTTGTTGCGTTGCCATAGTTCATCCTGAAAGTGTGAAGGAAATCGTTTGCTTGGTGGCGCGCAAAATAGCAAGAATTTGGCGAGATTGCAGCGGATAAGCCTCCATTTCCCCGAAGTTTTTCATGAAAGGGTTCATTAGAGGCCTCATTTTCCATGAGAGCGGCCCATCCCAAGCTTCTACACTCTTAGCTAGCCACGTTCCCATCTACCGGAGAGAAGCCCATGCACACAGGCAACCTGCTTGGCCAGATCCCCTCCCCCCTGCCCAGTGAAGTGTTCGCGGATCTGGTCAGTACCAACAATGTTCGTATCGAGCGCATTCTCTCCCAGGGACAGCAGACCCCTACCGGAGAGTGGTTCGATCAGGATGAACACGAATGGGTATTGCTGATGCAGGGAGAGGCCATCCTGGTCTTCATCACACCGGATACCGAGGTACAGGAACGCGTCCATCTGGGGCCGGGGGATTACATCAACATCCCGGCGCACCTTCAGCACAGGGTGGAGTGGACCCATCCGACCGAGACAACCGTCTGGCTCTGCGTCTATTACTAGCAAGCTTACGACTCCAGAAGGCCATGGCTTCTGCTGCGAAGATCGAAGAGGAGAGCGTGGAGACGAAAAAAGCCCAGTCTGTCGACTGGGCTTCTTGTTAGTGGCATAACGGACGCAGAGACGGACAAAGTCCGGATCAAGCACAAGGGACAACAGACCGGGACAAAGTTGCCAGTGGCAAGTCGCAGCCCTGGTGGTTGCCTCTTGTTCCCTGAGCTCTTATCCCGACGCCAGAAAGCAAAAAGGCCTTCCCGTCAGGGAAGGCCTT
>NZ_CAWMFQ010000110.1:0-5712 GCF_963866995.1 Aeromonas sp. ZOR0002
CTAGGGCACCCGATGCAACACGTAATTGGGACATAGCCTTTTTTATTGTCCGAATTCCCCGTGCCACTGTCGTATCAACACAGGCTCTAACGGGCCAACGCCCACAAGATGACGCCACCTGCCACCACCAGACAGCCGCCGATGCGGCGCAGCTGTTCCGGCGGCAACTCCCCGAGCAGGCGCAGCATCTGCTGCCATGCCCTGGGAGCGAGCAAGGGCCCCAATCCTTCGAAGAGCAGCAGCAACCCCAGCCCCATCAACATGGATGTCAGCATCACCTCTCCTTATCCCCTGCCGGTCTGTGACCGCCAAACAAAAGGGCCTGAATCATCAGGCCCTTGGGTCATATCAACACGTGTTTACTGCTTGTTGCCGTGCGGCGACTTGAGGTAGCGGAAGAACTCGCTGTCCGGTTTCAGGACCATGAGGTCGTTGCCACCGGCGAAGCTCTTGCGATAGGCCTCCATGCTGCGCACGAAGCTGAAAAACTCGGGGTCTTTCTTGTAGCTGTCGGCATAGATCCTGGCGGCCTCGGCATCCCCTTCACCACGCAGCTGACGGGCATTACTCTCGGCGTCGGCGATCATCACGGTCACCTTGCGGTCGATGTCGGCACGCAGGATCTCGGCCTGCTCGCGGCCCTGTGAACGGTGTTCACGGGCAACCGCGGTCCGCTCGGCACGCATCCGCTGATAGATGGAGCTGGAAACTTCCACCGGCAGGTTGATCTGCTTGATGCGCACATCCACCACCTTGATGCCGAGCTCGGAGGAGCGCGCCATCTTCATCAGGGCATCTTCCATCACGGTACTGCGCTCGCCGGAGACGATGTCCTTGATGGTGCGGTTACCGATCTCGGAACGCAGGCCGTTGTTGATCTTGCGCTTGAGCAGGTCTTCAGCCTGGATCTTGTTGCCACCACCGGTCGCCAGGTAGTACTTGGAGAAGTCCTCGATCTTCCACTTCACGTAGGAGTCGATGATGAGGTCCTTCTTCTCGGACGTAACGAAGCGATCCGCCTGGCCTTCCAGGGTCTGGATGCGGGCATCCATCTTGCGTACCTGGTCGATGAGCGGCACCTTGAAGTGCAGGCCCGGCTCGTACAGGCGCGGTTCACCGGAGTCGACCCGTTTCACCTTGCCAAACTGCACCACTATCCCCTTCTGTCCCTCATCGACGATGAAGATGGAAGAGAAGCAGACCATGGCGGCCACAGCGATGACACCAATAGCTAGCTTTTTCATCTATCAGTTTCTCCCTGTGCTGAAACGATCACCGCCACGCAGCGGGGTCGGAGTGGAGTTGGCCCCTTCGTTGGACGGCTGCGCCGCCTCGACTGCCGGGGTGCCCGCAGGACGTGCCGGTTGCACGGCATTCGCCTTGCCAGAGAGCTTGTCGAGCGGCAGATAGATCATGCTGTTGTTGCCAGCCGGCATGTCGACCACCACCTTGTTGGCCTGCTGATAGAGCTCTTCCATGGTTTCGAGGTAGATACGATCACGGGTCAGCTCGGGCGCGGCCTGATACTGGGGCAGCAGCTCGTTGAAGCGAGCGACTTCACCCTTGGCCTTCAACACGATCTGGGACTTGTAGGCTTCGGCCTCCTGCTCCAGACGTTTGACCTGGCCACGAGCCTTGGGCTCCACTTCACGGGCATAGGCTTCCGCTTCACGGATGAAACGCTGCTCATCTTCCTGGGCGGAGATGGCGTCATCAAACGCATCCTTCACCTCTTCCGGCGGACGCGCTGGCAGGAAGTTGACGTCCACGATCTGCAGACCCATCTGATAGGGCTCGATGATGCTGTCGATCACCTGCCAGGTTTCCTGACGCACCTTCTCACGACCCGTGGTCAGCACATCGTCCATCCGGGTGTGACCCACCACGTAGCGCAGGGCGCTGTCGGTGGCCTGGCTCAGGCTCTCGTCTGCATTGGTCACGCTGAACAGGTACTGCTCGGGATCGACCACACGATACTGCACGTCCATCTCGACCCGCACCACGTTCTCATCCTGGGTCAGCATGAAACCGGACGCCGGCAGGGAACGGACCGATTCCACGTCCACCGGGATCACCCGGTCGATGAAGGTCGGTTTCCAGCGCAGACCGGGATCCACGTTGTGGGAGTATTCGCCAAAGCGCAGCACCACGCCCCGCTCGGCTTCGCGAATGGTGTAGAAGCCGCTGACGACCCATACCACCACGGCCACCACCAGCGCGATGGAGAGGCCGAACTTGCCGACGTCACCACCACCGGATTTGCCACCACCGAGCAGACCGCCAAAACGACGGCTCACCTTGCGAAGCATCTCGTCCAGATCAGGGGGGCCCTGATTCTTGCCGTTGTTCCCCCAGGGGTCACGGTCTTTGCCATTGTTACCAGGCTCATTCCAAGCCATCAGCGTCTCCATTAATACATGCGGATGGATATCATCTCTATCGGGCCACAGAGGAGCGATGAAATCAGCAAACCATTTATGTTCATCGACCCATCAATGCCTGATAAAGCGTTGTAAACTCTCACCTTCTTGTTTCATGAGGCGGTTCCAGTCAGCCAGTTGCAGGCGAACTTCCAGCACAAAGTCCCCCTCCTCGCTGAAACCTTCCTGCTCGATACCTTTCAGCCGATAGAGCGCACTGCGCAGTCTGGCGGCGGAAGGGGGCAGTTGCAGGGTGTGATGCACCATGGAGCCGGCCAGCAGTTCAGTCAGTGCCTGGAACAGGTATTCACTGCCCTCGCCAGTCTGGGCCGACAACCAGACTCGCACCGGTCGCCCAGCCTCATCCCGTTCAAGACCAGCCGGACGATCCCCCAGCTTGTCGATCTTGTTGCAGATCATCAGTTGGGGACGGTCATCCGCCTCGATCTCGGCCAGCACACGCTGGACCGACTCGATATTCTCCTGCATCTGTTCATCGGCGCAGTCCACCACGTGCAGCAGCAGGTCCGCTTCGCGAGTCTCCTGCAGGGTCGCCTTGAAGGCCGCGACCAGATCATGGGGCAAGTGCCGAATAAATCCAACTGTATCCGCCAGGATCACATCACCCACATCCTGGATCACCAATTTGCGCAGGGTGGGGTCCAGGGTTGCGAACAATTGGTCGGCAGCATACACGCTGGCATCTGTAAGTTGGTTGAACAAAGTGGATTTTCCGGCGTTGGTATACCCCACCAGAGAAACGGTCGGCACTTCGTTGCGGTTGCGGGCACGGCGCCCCTGCTCCCGCTGCTTGGCCACCTTGTCGAGGCGGCGCAAAATGGCCTTGATGCGCTCACGCAGCAGGCGTCGGTCGGTTTCAAGCTGGGTTTCACCCGGGCCGCGCAGACCGATCCCCCCCTTTTGTCGCTCAAGGTGGGTCCAGCCTCGCACCAGACGAGTGGAAAGATGGCGCAACTGGGCCAGTTCGACCTGCAACTTGCCTTCGTGAGTGCGGGCGCGCTGGGCGAAGATATCGAGGATAAGGCCTGTTCTGTCCACGACCCGGCACTGGAACAGACGCTCCAGGTTGCGCTCCTGGGCGGGGGTCAGGGCATGGTTGAAGATGACCACGTCGGCGTCCAGCATCTGGACCTGGGACGCGATCTCTTCCGCCTTGCCGCTGCCGACAAAAAATTTGGCGCTGGGTGCGCTGCGACTGGTGGTGATCACCCCCAGTGCATTGACCCCGGCCGAGCTCACCAGCATCTTGAGCTCGTCCAGATCCTCCCGCTCGCCCTCATCGCTGAAGTTGACATGTACCAGAACGGCCTGTTCACCAGCTTCGTAACGGTCAAACAAGCGCTTGCTCCTTGACAGGTATCATGATGGATCTGAGTTGGCGAGTGAACTCGCCGCAGGATATCACGCCTCGGCTTCACCCTGCTCTTCACCGGCGGCGCCCGGGGCGTGCTGGTGATGGTTGACAGCACGGGCCGGCACCACGGTGGAAATGGCGTGCTTGTAGACCATCTGGCTCACGGTGTTCTTCAGCAGAATGACAAACTGGTCAAACGATTCGATCTGACCCTGCAGTTTGATGCCGTTCACCAAATAGATAGAAACAGGAATACGCTCACGGCGCAGCGCATTCAAAAACGGGTCTTGGAGAGATTGCCCCTTAGCCATCTTTCTTTTCCTTATAGTTTGTTGTTTTTAAACACCGGATATTCAATATAACAACCTGATTATACAGGAGTGTCAAGCCGGACCAGCTTGGGCGACGACCCTGGCCAGATTGCCAGACTCACCAGATTCCAACCAGGTCACATCAGGCCAACCGCGCAACCAGGTCATCTGACGCTTGGCCAACTGGCGGGTGGCAACAATGCCGCGATAACGCATCTCATCATACTCCACTTCCCCCGCCAGGTAGTCCCACATTTGGCGGTATCCCACGCAGCGAATGGAGGGAAGATCCGGGGTGAGATCCCCCCGCTCGTAAAGCGCCCTGACCTCCTGCTCGAAGCCGCTGCCCAGCATCTTGTCAAACCGCTGTTCGATGCGCTGATGCAGCACGGCCCGATCCCTCGGCGCGATGGCAAACTGCAGCGCCCGGTAGGGCAGCCCCTCTCCCTGCACCTGGGTCAGCTCGGTGAGGGTCTTGCCGCTGATGCGGTAAACCTCGAGCGCCCGGCACAGGCGCTGGGGATCGTTGGGGTGGATGCGGGCACCGGCCACCGGGTCGATGCGTACCAGTTCGTCGTGCAGCGCCTGCCAGCCGAGGCGGGCAGCCTCTTCCTCGATGCCGGCCCGCACGGCAGGATCGGCGGAAGGCAGCGGAGAAAGCCCCTCCAGCAGTGCCTTGAAATAGAGCATGGTGCCGCCCACCAGCAGCGGAGTGCGGCCACGGTCGGCGATCTCTTTCATCTCCCGCAGGGCATCCTTGCAAAAATCCGCCGCCGAATAGCTCAAGGCGGGATCCAGGATATCGATCAGCCGGTGCGGGGCCTGCGCCAGCTCGGCTGGCGTCGGCTTGGCGGTGCCTATGTCCATGCCGCGATAGATGAGCGCGGAGTCCACGCTGATAATGTCGCAGGGCAGGGCCTGGCACAGTTCAATGGCGAGATCCGTCTTGCCGGAGGCCGTCGGCCCCATCAGAAAAATTGCAGTCGGCAAGTCAGCCACGTTAAACACTCCCTTCGGCCGCCCCTTCACGGGCGAGCCGGCATAAAACTGGTCATATGGATGCAACAGACGACGAGACGCCGTCAGTTGCCATCGGCAAACTCGGCCAGCACGTTCGCCAGCGACAACGGGCGTACCATGCGAACGTCTGCCAGTTGGTCACTGAAATCGGCAACAAGTTCCCTCAACAACCGGGTGGCAGTGGCAAAATCGTATATTTTTTCGGCACTTATGCCTTGTTCCACCAACCACTGGCATAGTACCCCAGCCTGCGTGTCGGCATCACTGTCAGATCCGCTCTCGACCAGTTGCAACAATTCGGGTAAGAGGCGGGCCAGATCGGTCTGGCGCAGCAGGGCGGGCACCCGAGTCAGGATCATGGTGTCGCGTCCCCCGCTTTTCAACTCCAGCCCCATGCGTTTGAGCAGGCGTTCCCGCTCCTCCACCAGGGCGACCAGGTTTTTCGGCAGCTTGAAGGAGACCGGCAGCAGCAGAGGCTGGGCCGCCAACCCCTGGCCCCAGGCATCCAGCAGCCAGTGGCGCAACAACAGACGCTCGGCGCGCACCAGGGAGAGCAGCGCCAGCTGCCCCTGACGCTCCATCAGCA
>NZ_CAWMFQ010000111.1:0-2564 GCF_963866995.1 Aeromonas sp. ZOR0002
CCCATGACCCTCAGCCAGCTTCAAGAGCCGATATGGCATCGGCGGGCTTGCCACGACTGCATGCCTCAATTCAACAAACATAAAAATCAAACAGGCTGTAGCCTTTCTGGAATTGGACTTTGCTTTTGGCCATGATCTCGTACCTCAGTAACTGTACGTAAGATCAGTATAGCTCGTGGTGACTGCTAATCATGGGTAATCAGGTAAAACTATGAAGAAAAATCCCCCTCGTTTAGATGCGGGTAATGAGAAAGAAGGCGTAATCGATGGTTTTTACCTGAGTAGGTAGAGTGAAGCCGCAGTCTACTTCACCAATTCTGGTGTCGTACTACCCACGATAAAGTGATCCGTGAGTGACCCTAGGTCCCCATCACGATGAAGTCGTAGCCCAGGCAAATCACTGACACGACATCCCCTTGCAGCAGCATTGCTTCAACCCTGATGCCCGAACTCTTCAACACCTGCTTGGCAATCGGACTGGCGTCATAGGTAAACGGAAAGTGGCTCGATGTCTGAAAGCTTGGTTGCACCACCATGATGAGATTCGCCAAGGAATGGATGACGACGTTCTCGATATTACTGCCAATCAGATCGTGGGCATGGGTCGTGCCCTGTTTGCCCATGATCAACATCCGCATGTAGGATGAGAGTTCATGGATTGTCTCTACCAACTGGCCGTGGTGTTGCAGGGTCTCGCCCCCCGTCATACCCAAGCCAGCAAGATATTCCTTGCCGCTGTCCAGCAGGATGCCCCCCTACTCATGGGCGAGACGGCTGCGTTGGTGATCCAGCTCGGCGAGCTCCTGGAGCAGAAGCTCGCGACTGCCAAGACCAATGTTGCCGGAGAGATAGCTATGTCCTTCAAACTCGTTTTTTCCAAAACGTGCAGTAAGGTGACGGATCACCACCTTTCTACCACCTCCTTGAAGTCTAATTCGGCAAAGAACTGTTCAGCACTCGCGAAGAATACCTGGCCCCGTACCAGATAGGTGCGTACCTCACCTTTTCCGCTCGCTGTCGCTTTTAACCAGCATGAAGCTGGCAACCTTGTTGGCAAAGAACAGGGAAGGAGCAGTACCCCGACAAGTACCCCGAGCGCCAGGTTATGGGTAGCAACAACCACTGTTGCCACCATCACGATATTGGTTGAGGGCGGGTGCTTTTGAGATTGTGCAGTGAATCCCAGGAGAACGTCCCGATAGAGACCATGATCATCACGGCTACCAGGGCTGCCATGGGGATTTAGCGGATCCACTCATCCATGAATACAACCATCAGAATGAGTAATGTGCCTGCGACAAAGGTAGAGAGGCGGCCACGACCACCGGATTTGATATTGATGATGGACTGACCAATCATGGCGCAGCCCGCCATGCCACCCATCAGGCCCGCGCCGATATTCGTGATCCCCTGGCCCTTGCACTCGCGATTGCGGTCGCTGCTGGTATCCGTCAGGTCATCGACAATGGCTGCCGTCATCATGGATTCGAGCAGACCGACCACGGCCAGACCTGCGGAATATGGGAAGATGATCGCCAGCGTCTCCAGATTGAGCGGCACTTCGGGCCACAGGAAGATGGGCAGAGTATCGGGCAGCTCGCCCATATCGCCTACAGTACGGATATCGATGCCCATGGTTATGGCGACTGCCGTCAGGATGACGATGCAGAGCAGCGGAGAAGGCACTAGCTTGCCAACCACCGGAATAAGCGGGAACAGATAGATGATGCCAAGGCCAGCTGCTGTCATGGCATAGACCTGCCAGGTGACGTTGGTGAGCTCAGGCAACTGGGCCATAAAGATGAGGATCGCCAGCGCATTGACGAAGCCGGTGACCACGGAACGGGAGACAAACCGCATCAGGCTGCCGAGCTTCAAGTAACCAGCCGCGATCTGGAGTACCCCAGTGAGCAGAGTTGCTGCCAGCAGATATTGCAAGCCATGCTCTTTGACCAGGGTCACCATCAGGAGCACCATTGCGCCTGTGGCTGCCGAGATCATGCCTGGGCGACCGCCGACAAAAGCGATGACCACGGCGATGCAGAAGGAGGCATAGAGGCCAACCTTGGGGTCTACTCCAGCGATGATGGAGAAGGCGATGGCTTCTGGGATTAGCGCCAGGGCGACCACGGTTCCGGCTAACAGGTCACCACGTATGTTGGAGAACCACTCTTGTCTTGCACGTTCTAGCATGGGGGGGGATTTTCTCGCTTGTTTAGGATCCATAACGCAACGCATCCACCGACTTGGGGGTCAGATGGAGTTCGGGCAGGATCAGATTGTTGTATTGGGATCTAATGGGTGTAAAAAACGCTCCGGTTGTGACAACCAGAGTCAGGCGGCAGGAGCCGCAGAGGGAGAGGTTAAGGCGGCGTTACAGTCACGCCAGTATGCGATTTGTTCATGGGCGGAAAACGATAGCAGAGAGGAGCTTGTATAGATAGAGCTCTCATTTTTGCAAAACACTTTTTAAATTTTCCGCCCTACAGGGCGAATATAACCACATCTTAACTGAGGTTACATTTCTGTTTTCTGTTTTCTGTTTTCTGTTTTCTGTTTTCTGT
>NZ_CAWMFQ010000112.1:0-10976 GCF_963866995.1 Aeromonas sp. ZOR0002
CACAGTCTATTGAGCGAGGAGCAGGGGGACCGATTCGCCATCCCCCCGACCCTGCGGGCCAGCAGCGGGGAAACCTTGCGTCAGCTGGCGCTGGCGGGGCAGGGGATCGTCTGCCTGTCGGACTTCATGACGGGGGATGACAGGGCGAGCGGGGCGCTGGTGGAGGTGCTGGCCCGCAGCAACAGCGGCGCCTCGCGCCCCATCCATGCGGTCTTCTACTCCGATGCCCAGCGGGACATCCGGCTGCGGGTCTGGCTCGATTTCCTGAAAGAGCAGCTCGGCAACCACGCGCTCTAGGCGTGTTCCGACAGGGCCAATCCCCTCCCGCCCTTCCCCTCCACGAGGGGGAGGGGTCATTTTCTCCCACCCCTTGGCAAGGGAAGGGTTGGGGTCGGGGGCGGTCAGAACACTCGCGCTCGCCAATAAAAAGAGGCCGACATCGCTGTCGGCCTCTTTGCTTTTTTCATCTCAAGGACGCGTCGGTTACCCCATCACTCCTCTTCGGCCCAACGGCGTGAACGTTCTACCGCCTTCTTCCAGCCGCTGTAGCGCTTGGCGCGATCGTCGCGGTCCATCTGCGGAATGAACTCGCGGTCCACGCTGAACTTGTCTTCCAGCTCTTCGGAGCTCTTCCAGAAGCCCACGGCGAGGCCGGCCAGGAAGGCGGCGCCCATGGCGGTGGTCTCGATGCGGGTCGGACGCACCACAGGGGTGTGCATCATGTCAGCCTGGAACTGCATCAGGAAGTCGTTGGCCACGGCGCCGCCGTCCACCTTCAGGGCTGCCAGCTTGATGCCGGAGTCCTGCTGCATGGCATCCAGCACGTCGCGGCTCTGGTAGGCGATGGATTCGAGCGCCGCACGGATGATGTGGTTGCGGTTGGCGCCACGGGTCAGGCCGACCATGGTGCCGCGAGCATACGGATCCCAGTAGGGGGCGCCCAGGCCCACGAAGGCCGGCACCAGGTAGACACCGTTGGTGTCGCCTACCTTGCTCGCGAAGTAGTCGGTATCGCGGGCATCGTGGATGATCTTGAGCTCATCGCGCAGCCACTGGATGGTGGCGCCACCCATAAATACCGCACCCTCGAGGGCATAATTCACTTCCCCTTTCGGGCCGATGGCGACCGTGGTCAGCAGGCCGTTGCTGGAGCGAACCGGCTCGGTGCCGGTGTTCATCAGCATGAAGCAGCCGGTACCGTAGGTGTTCTTGGCCATCCCTTTTTCGAAGCAGAGCTGGCCGAACAGGGCGGACTGCTGGTCACCGGCGATACCGGCGATGGGGATGCGGGCGCCGCCGCCACGGGTGGTGTAGCCATAGACCTCGGAGGAGGGTTTGACTTGCGGCAGCATGGAGGCGGGGATGCCCAGCTCGTCCAGCATGCGCTCATCCCACTTCAGGTCGCGGATGTTGTAGAGCATGGTGCGCGAGGCGTTGGTCGGGTCGGTGACGTGCACCTCGCCGTTGGTCATCTTCCACACCAGCCAGGTGTCGATGGTGCCGAACAAGAGCTCGCCGTTCATCGCCTTCTCCCGGGCCCCTTCCACGTTGTCCAGGATCCACTTCACCTTGGTGCCGGAGAAGTAGGCGTCCAGCACCAGACCGGTGTTTTCACGAACGTACTCTTCCAGGCCGCGCGCTTTCAGTTCTTCACAGATGGCGGCGGTACGGCGACACTGCCAGACGATGGCGTTGTAGATGGGCTTGCCGGTGGCCTTTTCCCAGACGACGGTGGTTTCACGCTGGTTGGTGATGCCGATGGCGGCGATCTGCTCGCTGTGCAGGCCGCTCTTGGCCAGCACTTCGGTGAAGACGGAGGACTGGGTCGCCCAGATCTCCATGGGGTCGTGCTCGACCCAGCCCGCTTTCGGGTAGTGCTGGGTGAATTCGCGCTGGGAGGTCGCGACGATGTTGGCGTCCTGATCGAAGACAATGGCACGGGAGGAGGTGGTGCCCTGGTCCAGCGCAACGACAAATTTCTTTTCAGCAGACATGATGTTCTCCACGTTTTTATTTTCCACGTTGTTACACGTTGGGGAGGGCCGCTCTCAGGCGGCGGCCTCTTCTTTGTTAGACAGCTTGGAGGCTTCTTCGGTGGCGACGCGGTTGCCCGGGACGCAGGGAGCCAGCACTTTCACATACAGGGCGGTACCGATCTGGGCGCCGACGATGGGGCCAAGGATGGGGACCCAGAAGTAGGGGTTGTCACGACCACCGGTCAGGGCCACGTCACCCCAGCCAGCCACGAAGGCGAACAGTTTGGGGCCGAAATCACGGGCCGGGTTCATGGCAAAGCCGGTCAAGGGGCCGAGGGAGGCGCCGATCACCGCGATCAGGATGCCGATGAGCAGGGCGGCGGCGAAGCCTTTGGGGGCGCCGTTGTTGTTGTCACCCAGTGCCATGATGCCCAGCATCAGGACGGCGGTGATCACCATCTCGACCGCGAAAGCCTGCATGTTGGAGAGCAGGGCATTGGGGTAGGTGGAGAAGATGCCTGCGGTGCCGAGGCTCTCGACGCTGCCGCGCACCACGTTGTGGGTCAGCTCCCACTGGGTGAACAGGTTGCTGTAGAGGGCGTAGACCAGGGCGGCGGAGGCGAATGCCCCGGCTATCTGGGCGATGATGAAGGGCACCACCTTGCGCTTGTCAAAGCCGCAGAAGGTCATCAGCGCCAGGGTCACGGCAGGGTTGAGGTGGGCACCGGAGATGCCACCGGTGACATAGATGGCGATGGCGACACCCAGGCCCCAGGTAATGGAGATTTCCCATTGCCCGAAGTTGGCGCCAGCCAGCACCAGGGCGGCCACGCAACCGACGCCGAAGAAGATCAGCAGGCCGGTGCCGATAAACTCGGCGAGGCACTCGCCAAGCAGGGTATTGGGTCTTTGTATGCTCATAGTTGTTATTCCTTATATCCACCCACAGTAGGTTTGATGTTCCGTTTTGTTATCTTTCATTCCCATTCATTGCGCCCGAAAACGTTTCTTCTTGTTTTTTGAGCTTGCGCAAACGTTATGCTCGTTTGCGCTCGTTCTTGGACGAGAGAGAAAATAAACCTTCTGCGTCAATTCACCATACCCCCGCCACTGGAAATGTGGGCAAGATCCCATTCATTGCTAAGAAAATGTGACGAAAAGCAACAGTTGTCGGCCATATTACTCCTTAGTGAGTAGCCAAAAGCCACGCCATGCGTGGGCTGACCCTGGATGCGCGTTCACTCACTGCGTCACAATTTTTGTAATAAAACTGCAATAATTTAGCGCTCATCACAGATTAAATGTTCACAAATGAGCACAATAGGCTCGCTTGCGAATCAAGATGCGTCTGATCGCCGGCATGAGCGGGGCGTCCTCAACCGCCCAGAACAACAATAAAAGGAAGCAGAACATGCTTAGTCTCTTCAGGCCTGCACCCCATATCGACCGGCTGCCGGCCGACAAGGTGGATCCCTTCTACAAACGCATGCGTTGGCAGGTGTTCTTCGGGATCTTCTTCGGGTATGCGGGTTACTACCTGGTACGGAAAAACTTCAGTCTGGCGATGCCCTACCTCATCGAGCAGGGCTTCTCCCGCGGGGATCTGGGTCTGGCCCTCTCCGGCGTCTCCATCGCCTACGGTCTCTCCAAATTCCTGATGGGGAACGTGTCGGACAGATCCAACGCGCGCTATTTCCTCTCCGCCGGTCTGCTGCTCTCGGCAGGCATCATGTTCATGATGGGGACCATGCACTGGGCTACCTCCAGCATTGGCATCATGTTCGTGCTCCTGTTCCTGAACGGCTGGGCACAGGGCATGGGCTGGCCTCCCTGCGGCCGTACCATGGTGCACTGGTGGTCACAGAAGGAGCGGGGTGAGATCGTCTCGGTCTGGAACGTGGCCCACAACGTGGGCGGCGGCATGATAGGCCCCCTGTTCATCCTCGGCATGGGCTGGTTCAACGACTGGCGCAGCGCCTTCTATGTGCCTGCGGCGGCGGCGGCGGCCATCGCGGTGATCGCCTTCTTCGTGATGCGCGATACCCCGCAATCGGTCGGTCTTCCCCCCATCGAGGAGTACAAGAACGACTACCCGAAGGATTACAACGAAAGCCACGAGCAGGAGTTCTCCGCCAAGGAGATCTTCATGAAGTACGTGCTGCACAACAAGCTGCTCTGGTACATCGCCATCGCCAACGCCTTCGTCTACCTCATCCGCTACGGCGTGCTGGACTGGGCGCCCACCTATCTGAAAGAGGCCAAGGACTTCAGCGTGGATCACTCCTCCTGGGCCTACTTCCTCTATGAGTGGGCGGGGATCCCGGGCACCCTGCTGTGCGGCTGGATCTCCGACAAGATGTTCAAGGGCCGTCGTGCCCCGGCAGGCATCCTGTTCATGGTGCTGGTGACCCTCTCCGTGCTGGTCTACTGGTTCAACCCGGCGGGGAACCCGACCATCGACATGATGGCCCTGGTCGCCATCGGCTTCCTCATCTATGGCCCCGTCATGCTGATCGGCCTCTACGCCCTGGAGCTGGCGCCCAAGAAGGCGGCCGGTACCGCGGCGGGCTTCACCGGCCTGTTCGGTTATCTGGGTGGCGCGGTCGCGGCCAACGCCATGCTGGGCTATACCGTTGACCACTTCGGCTGGGACGGCGGCTTCATGGTGCTCACCGTCTCCTGCGTGCTCTCCATCATCCTGCTGGCCATGACCCTCAAGCACGAGAACGAGTCGATTGCCGCCAAGGCGGCTGCCCATAAGGCATAAAACGTGATCCTGCCCTTATCGATTGGAAAAGGGATCAGGTACACTGCCAAAGGCCCCGCACCTGCCGGGGCCTTTTTTCGTCTCATCTGCGGAGTGCAAGCGTGAAGCAAACCCAACGACATCTGGAGATCCTGGACGTCCTGACCCGGCAGGGTTTCGTCTCGACCGACGATCTGGTGACCCATTTTGACGTCAGCCCCCAGACCATTCGCCGGGATCTCAACGATCTCGCCGAACAGAACAAGATCCGGCGCCATCACGGCGGGGCCTCACTGCATTCGAGCACCGTCAACACCGCCTACAGTGCCCGCAAGGTGATGCAGCTCAAGGAGAAGGAGCGCATCGCCCGGGAAGTGGCCGCCAACATACCCGACGGCTCGTCGCTCTTTATCGACATCGGCACCACCACCGAGGCCATCGCCCGTGCCCTGCTCGACCACCGGGAGCTGCGCGTGGTCACCAACAACCTGAACGTCGCCAGCATCCTGACCGCCAAGGATGACTTCACCGTCATCATCGCCGGCGGTGAAATTCGCAACCGGGATGGCGGCATTGTCGGGGAGGCGACCCGCGACTTCATCGGCCAGTTTCGCATGGACTACGGCGTCATCGGCATCTCGGGCATCGACAGCGACGGCTCCCTGCTCGATTTCGACTATCACGAGGTGAAGATCGCCCAGGCCATCATCGCCCACTCCCGCCAGGTGTTCCTGGCCGCCGACCACACCAAGTTTGGCCGCAACGCCATGGTCAACCTCGGCAACCTCAACCAGATCCACGCCCTGTTCACGGATCAGGAGCCGCCGGAGAAGCTGATGCGACTGATGTCCCAGCATCAGATCGCCTGCCATATCTGCTGAGCTTCCCCGCACAGGCATCAGGCCGCCTCGGGGCGGCCGCTTTTTTTCCTGCCCCTCCCGGCCTGCGGCGTCTCCCTTGCGGCGCCTAAGAGGCCAGTTCCTGGCGCTGACACTCCTTCATTTGACCCCCTGATGTTGCCCCCGCACTCGGGCGCCAGGTTTGCACCGACGCTAGGCGCCTGTGAGGGATTCACGCCATGGCGCTCATCACTTTGCCTCATGGCCTCCCCATCCGTGACTCTTTGTTCTCCTCCCAGCCCGAAGTGGCTGTTTCCGGCAGACCTTAGCCTTGCCAGGCCGTCACCGACTGGCAGCATTTTTAGCATTGTGAAAACAATCGCGATCACATTTCTCTCACGAAATGTTCGTTTATTGGTTTTTCATGTTCTAATATGAGCGAAATCAAACATTGCTGTCATGGCAAACACAAAATAAGAAAGTAGGTGAACATGAGCGAACATTATGATCTGGTCGTCGTCGGCGGCGGCATCAACGGGGTCGGCATCGCGGCAGATGCGGCGGGGCGGGGGCTGAAGGTGGCGCTGTTCGAGGCGAGCGATCTCGCCTCTGCCACCTCGTCCAACTCCAGCAAGCTGATCCACGGCGGCCTGCGCTACCTCGAACATTACGAATTCCGGCTGGTGAAAGAGGCGCTGGCGGAGCGGGAGGTCCTGCTCGGTATGGCTCCCCACATCGCCCGTCCCATGCGTTTTCGTCTGCCTCATCGCCCGCACCTGCGTCCGGCCTGGATGATCCGAGCCGGTCTCTTCCTTTATGACAACCTGGCCAAGCGGGACAAGCTCAAGGGGAGTTGCGGTCTGCGCTTCCTGCCGCAGGACGGTCTCAAGAGCGGCATCAACAAGGGCTTTGAATACTCGGACGCCTGGGTCGACGACGCCCGGCTGGTGGTGCTCAATGCCATGCTGGCGCGGGACAAGGGCGCCGATGTGCAGACCCGTACCCGCTGCGTCAAGGCGGTGCGCGGATCCAAGCACTGGACCCTGACGCTGGAGCGGGAAGGGGGCGAGCAGTTCACCGTCAGCTGCCGTGGTCTGGTCAATGCGGCGGGCCCCTGGGTCAAGACCTTCTATGACGAGAGCCTGAGCGAGAAATCCCCCCGCGGCATTCGCCTCATCAAGGGGAGCCACATGATAGTGCCGCGCATCCATGAGCGCGAAGAGGCCTACATCCTGCAAAACGAGGACAACCGCATCGTCTTCGTCATCCCCTACCAGCAGGACTATTCCCTCATCGGCACCACGGACGTGGAGCACAAGGGCAGTCCGCGGGAGGCCAAGATCAGCGATGCCGAGATCAACTACCTGTGCAAGGTGGTCAATGCCCACTTCACCAGGCAGATAAGCCCGGCAGACGTGGTGTGGACCTATGCCGGGGTGCGCCCCCTGTGTGACGACGAATCTGATTCACCCCAGGCGGTGACCCGGGACTACACGCTCGAGCTCAGTGGTGAATCCGACGGCGCGCCGCTCTTGTCGGTGTTTGGCGGCAAGCTCACCACCTACCGCAAGCTGGCCCAGGCCGCCTGCAACAAGCTCAAGCCCTGGTTCAGCCAGATGGGAGAGGACTGGACCGCCAACAGCCGGCTGCCCGGTGGCGAGTTCGACTGCTCGGTGCGTGAACTGGCGCGAGCCTTTGCGCTGGAATTCGACTGGCTCGACGATCGCAGCGCCCTGCGCATCGCCGAATCCTATGGCGCTCATGCCCGCCTCTGGCTGAAGGAGGAGCGCGGCCAGCACTTTGGCGCCGGGCTGTATGAATCCGAAGTGCGCTATCTCATCGCGCGCGAATGGGCTCACTCCCTGGAGGACATCCTGTGGCGCCGCAGCAAGCTGGGGCTGCGCCTGTCGGAATCCGAACAGCAGCAGCTCGGTGCCTGGCTGCACGAACACCACCACGGCCTGCCCAAGGCCAGCTGATGACCCACGGCGGGCGGCCTTTGCCGTCCGCCGTCAAACTGCAATAAACCCCTGCTATAACAATTACCTGCATCCTACACACCATAACAACGAGATCTCTTGATGAAGCAACCTCACCGTACCCTGATAGCCCTTGGCCTCGGGGCTGCCCTGGCGCTGCCTGCACTGGCGGCCGACGAAGGCAAAATCGTGATCGCCCACCGTGGTGCCTCCGGTTACCTGCCGGAACACACCCTGGAATCCAAGGCCCTGGCCTATGGCATGGGCGCCGACTATCTGGAGCAGGACCTGGTGATGACCAAGGATGACCAGCTGGTGGTGATGCACGATCACTTCCTTGATGGCATCACGGACGTGGCCGAGCGCTTCCCCGGCCGGGCCCGCCCGGACGGTCGCTACTATGTGGTGGATTTCACCCTGGAGGAGGTGCGCTCCCTGCGCATGACCGAGCCGTTCCAGCTGGTGGACGGCAAGCAGGTGCCGGTCTATCCGGCGCGCTTCCCGCTGTGGAAGTCGAGCTTCAGGATCCACACCTTCCAGGAAGAGATCGAGATGATCCAGGGGCTCAACAAGAGCACCGGCAAGCACATCGGCATCTACCCGGAGATCAAGGCTCCCTGGCTGTTCCGCCACGAGGGCAAGGACATCTCCAGGGCGGTGCTCAAGGTACTGAAGGAGTACGGCTACACCAGCAAGAGCGACAAGGTCTATCTGCAGTGTTTCGATGCCAACGAGCTCAAGCGCATCAACAGCGAACTGATGCCCGCCATGGGTATGGACTTGAAGTTGGTGCAGCTGATGGCCGAGACCGACTGGAACGAGACCATGGTCTACGATGCCAAGGGCAAGGCAACCCCCTATGACTACGACTGGATGTTCAAGCCGGGGGCCATGAAGACCATCGCCACCTATGCCGAGGGGATAGGTCCCTGGAAACCCATGGTGGTGACCGAGCCGGGCACTCCCGGCAAGCCGGTCTTCACCGGCATGGTGAAAGAGGCCCACGCGGCCGGTCTCAAGGTGCATCCTTATACCTTCCGTCAGGATGAGGGGCAGATCCCGGCCTATGCGAAAGACTTCACCGACCTGCTCAACATCTTCCTCTACCAGGCCGATGTGGATGGGGTATTCAGCGACTTCCCCGACAAGGCGGTCGAGGCTATCAAGGCTCACGGTAAATAATAAAAGAAGAGCAACACGGGAATGCAAGCGGGGCCAGGTGCCCCGCTTTTTTGTGCCCGGCATTATCGCCGGGATGAGGGGCCGGATAAGGGGCCATGAGAGGGGGCAGAGAGATGATATTGAAATGGATGCGTGTAATTAAATCTTTACGATTTGGAGCTGGTTTGGCCTCGCGAGTCGCTACTTTTGAGTTGTTTCACTCTGCATTCTTGGTCATTTATCCATCTTTCAGCGTGCAAATACGCTAGTTTCACTTGATTGTTTGTTTTTCCTTGGTAAGGTGGGGGCGGTTGCGTAACAAAGCGCTGACTTGTGTAAACAAAAACGAACGGTCAGTGCCCTTGGCTTGAAACAGTAGAGAGAATGAGAAGATGCAAAGAGATCCCCTGAACAACATCCATATCCAGTCCGAACAAGTGATGATCACGCCTGCCCAGCTCAAGGAGAAACTGCCCATCTCCGATCGCGCGCTGGCATTCGTGCAAGGGGCCCGCAATACCATCGCCGACATCATCCACCGTCGCGATCACCGCTTGCTGGTGATCTGTGGTCCCTGCTCCATCCACGACATGGACGCTGCCAAAGAGTACGCAACCAGACTCAAAGCGCTGCATGACGCCTATCAGGACTCTCTCTACATTGTCATGCGGGTCTACTTTGAGAAGCCGCGCACCACGGTCGGTTGGAAGGGCTTTATCAACGATCCGAACCTGGACGGCACCTTTGACGTGGAGCTGGGTTTGCACCGCGCCCGCGAGCTGCTCTGCTGGCTGGCCGAGCTGGAGTTGCCGCTGGCGACCGAGGCGCTCGACCCCATCAGCCCGCAATACCTGGCGGAGCTCTTCTCCTGGTCTGCCATCGGTGCCCGCACCACCGAATCCCAGACCCACAGGGAGATGGCCTCCGGCCTCTCCATGCCGGTTGGCTTCAAGAACGGCACCGACGGCAACCTCGGCACCGCCATCAATGCGCTGCAGGCCGCTTCCAGCCCCCACGCCTTCATGGGGATCAACCAGCAGGGTCAGGTCGCGCTGCTGCAGACCCAGGGCAACCCGGATGGCCATGTGATCCTGCGCGGCGGCAAGCACCCGAATTACGATTCCGTCAATGTGTCGCTGGCGGAAGAGGCGCTGGAGAAGGCGGGTCTGCTGCCCGGTCTGGTGGTGGATTGCAGCCATGGCAACTCCAGCAAGGATCACCGGCTGCAGCCCAAGGTGGCCGACAACGTCATTCACCAGATCCAGGAGGGCAACCGCTCCATCATCGGGGTGATGCTCGAATCCAACCTGTTCGAAGGCAACCAGTCCAGCGAGCAGCCCAAGTGCGAGATGCGCTACGGCGTCTCCATCACCGATGCCTGCATCGACTGGGAGACCACGGATGCGCTGCTGGCCCGCTGCCACAGCCAGCTGGCGGCACCACTTTTGGCCAGAACATCGGCATAAGCCGTGGTATCTTGTTGTAACTGATTGAACCATCGAGGTATCACTGCCCACGCAGTGATACCTTGTTGCCTCTTGAATGACAGGGCGTCGCTGCGGGCGGCGCCAGCAGGGACTGGACATGGCGGAAGAGTTGAATGCCCTCAGGGACAAGATAGATGCGGTGGACAAGCAGCTGATTGATCTGCTGGCCGCCCGTCTCGCCCTGGTGGGGGAAGTGGGGGAAGTGAAGAGCCGGTACGGCCTGCCCATCTATGCACCGGATCGGGAGGCGAGCATGCTGGCCCGCCGCCGCGCCGAGGCCGAGGCACTGGGGGTGCCGGGGGACCTTATCGAGGATGTGCTGCGCCGGGTGATGCGCGAGTCCTATATTCTGGAGTCCGCCAGCGACAAGGAGCACCACTTCAAGTGCATGAAGCCTGAGCTCGGCAAGGTGGTGATCATCGGTGGCCAGGGGCAGCTTGGGCGTCTGTTCGGCAACCTGTTCAGCCTCTCGGGCTACCGGGTCGAAACCCTGGGTCAGGCCGATTGGCCGCGCGCCGACGAGATCCTGTACGGCGCCGGGCTGGTGATGGTGGCGGTGCCCATCGACGTCACCTGCCAGGTGATCGACCGGCTCGGCAACCTGCCGGCGGACTGCCTGCTGGTGGACGTGACCAGCGTCAAGAGTGAACCGCTTGCCCATATGCTGGCGGTACACCAGGGGCCGGTGCTGGGGCTGCACCCCATGTTCGGGCCGGACGTGGCGAGCCTCGCCAAGCAGGTGATCGTCTGCTGTCAGGGGCGCGAGCCCGCCGCCAGCCAGTGGCTGG
>NZ_CAWMFQ010000112.1:11012-16329 GCF_963866995.1 Aeromonas sp. ZOR0002
GCTCTTCCGATCTCACAGTATGACCATCTGGGGGGCGCGTTTGCAGCAGGTGGAGGCCAGGGCCCACGACGAGGCGATGACCTTCATTCAGGCGCTGCGCCACTTCGCCACCTTCGCCTACGGCTGGCATCTCTCCCGCGAGCAGGCCAACATCGACCGCCTGCTTGCCTTAAGCTCTCCTATCTACCGGCTGGAGCTGGCCATGGTGGGACGGCTGTTTGCCCAGGATCCCCATCTCTACGCCGACATCATACTGTCGTCGCCCCAGAACCTCGCGATGATCCGCCGCTACTACCAGAACTTCGGCGAGGCGCTGGGCCTGCTGGAGCGGGGAGACAGGGAGGGCTTCATCGAGGCCTTCAGCCAGGTCTCCGGCTTCTTCGGCGAGCGGGCGGAGGAGTTCCTGCGCGAGAGCCGTACCCTGCTGGCGCAGGCCAGCGATCGTCGTCATCACGGCTGATGCACAAAGACATCCATATAAAAGGGGCCTGATGGCCCCTTTTTCATGTTGTTTGTGCTGCACCGATAACCAGGGTAGATGAAAACACAGGTCTGGGCGTGAAATCGCCCTGTTTCATTCGGCAGGCGGTTGACGCAAGTCGGCGTCATGCCAGCCCAGCGGCAGGGTGAGCAGCTGATCGATCAGCTCCCGGCGGTCGGATTTCTCCAGATAGGCGAGGTAGAGCGGGCGGCTCAGGGATTGGCCCCCTTCCACCAGATGAAGCTGCCCCTGCTCCAGGAAGGGGCTCACCATGCGCCTTGGCAGGTAGGCGGCGCCGCCGTTGGCCAGCACGAATTGCAGGGCCATGCTGGCGGAGCTTGAATGCAGAACTGGGGTCTTCTGCAGGCTCTGCAATCGGCTCGATGGCGGTTCGAAGCTGGTGCCCCAGTCGAGATGAATGTGGGGCATCTGCATCAGGCTGTCGGCGTTTGCGGCCGGCTCCCGGCTCACCAGTTCGAACACCAGCTCGCCGATGGGGTGCAGGGCAATCTCGTCGATCTTGGTCGGCTCGGAGAGCAGGGCCAGATCGAGGGAGCGCTCCAGCAACTGGCGACAGAGGTGCTCGCGGGAGGCCGTTTCGAGGCGCACCGCGAGGCCGGGGGCCAGGGCATAGACATGGTTGAGCCAGTCGTTGAAGTCGAGCTCCCAGAAGACGGCGGGGGCGCCGATGGCAAGCTGCTGGCTGAAACCGGGGGAGAGGGCCACGTCCTGCTTGGCGCGCCCCAAAGTATGCAGAATGGCGTCTGCGTAGGGCAGCAGACGCTCACCGGAGGCAGTCAGGCGGATGTTGTTGCGATGACGGGCAAACAGGCTGACCCCGAGTTGCTGCTCGAGCTGGCGGATCCGGAAGCTCACCGCCGACTGGGTCAGGTAGAGATTTTCAGCCGCCCGGCCAAAGTGCCGGGTCTTGCTGACCTCGATGAAGGTCCGAAGCAGCTCGGTATCCATTAATCGAGGGACTCGTCGCTGCCGCCACCGCCGCCTTCAAAGCTGCCACCCGCATCTTCATTGGCGCCGCCAGCGACGGTGCACAGACGGTGCACGCGCTTGGGACCAATCACCTTCAGGTATTTGAACCACACCTTGGCGTGGGGGTTGTTGCCGGCTGCGCCGGATTTGACCTGTTCGATAAAGGCACTTTCTACGTCATCGCGCGGGGCCAGGTTGCCCTGATAGAGCGCCAGCATCACGGTGCCATATTTCTCCAGACTGTCCGCTTCGGCCACGGTGAATTCGCCACTGCGACGCAGGCCACGGGGAAAATGTTTGAAGTCGTTGAAACGCTTGTCTGATTCGAAGCTCATAGTGCTCTTGTTCTGGTTAGTTTGACCTTTGCGGGCAAGTATCATCAGGCCGTCGCAGAGTGCAAAATCAATTTTCTTACTATGTTAATAAATATCTTTTATCGAACAGGGTTTGTCGCATCCCGCGGGGGCATTTTGCGGTGCGCTGCACAAAAAAGCCTGAAAAATAGTGGAGTTATGTCAGATTTTGTACAGGAAAAACCGCTCAAAAACGGGCTCGGAAGCTAAAAATAAGGCGCCGTATGGCGCCTTTTTGTCATCATGACTGAGCTGAACCCGAGTGCGCGGCACTCACTCAATCATGGCGGGCTGTGCCAGGTTGTCGGCACGCCACAGACGATAGCGCACCTCGTACTCCTGGGGCACATAGATGACGAAGGGCAGCTTGGAGTTGTAGTTCACGAAGAAGCCCTGACCGTAGATCTGGACGAAACTCTCCTTCTTCTGGCCGTCCGGGCAGGCCATCAGGGTGCTGACGGGGCCGGTGACCTGGCCCAGGGTCAGGTAGTTGTAACCCCAGCCCTTGACGCTGTGCTGTTCCAGATTGCCCGCAAAGCGGGGCAGGTTGCAGTCGACCAGCATCTTCTTGCCGACTTGCAGCTCGACCATCATGTCGGCTTCGTTCTCGACTTCCGGCAGACGGATCACGACACGTTCCTGGTTCACTTCGGCGGCGGGGAACATGCTGATATCAAATTTTTTCGGTTCGGCGGCGAAGGCATGGCCACCCAATAACAAGGCGCCCAGCAGGCTAAAACGCAACACGGTTTTCATCTGTACCTCTTGGGATTGGTTCAACGCCGCTAGACTAACCGCTCTGCCGGTTTCACGCCAGCGCTGCGGCGTGCAAAACCGCCCTGAACAGGCATCACATGACGCAATTTGATGCTTTTTTGACGGCCAGGGTCACCCTGGCGCTTCTTGCCTCGTGTCAAACAGGGGGCCGGGTGACCCCCATGGCCAGGCTGTCACTTCACCAGCAGAACCTGTTTCGCCCAAGAGCGGGGGGCGCGCTGGGCGACGGAGCCGCTGGTGATGTCCAGGTAAGCGACGCCCTGAAGGGCCGGCACCGGGGTGGAGGACCAGAGATAGACATAGCCGTCGTTCACCTCCTTGCCATCCCCGGCCATGGCGCGGGGGAAGATGGTTTCGTTCAATGCCGGTTTGTAACAGGCGGACTCCAGAATGCTGGCGAGCTCCTTGATGGTGGGCAGGCGCCAGTCGTGATGACCACCAAAGCCATACAGGGCATGGCTCGGTTCGGTGCGGATCCGTTCCGCCGTCTGCAGTGCCTGTTGCCAGTAGAGGCGGGTGGGTTCCCCCTCGCAGCTCTGGTTGCGCCAGGTCTGGCCGAGCTGGCAGCGCATCCAGGTCAGACCGGTGCCCCTGTCGGTGACGGTGCCGTTGCCGTGATCCTGGAAACGGGCGGTGGGGCTGGTACGGGGCAGGGCGTCGTCGCAGATGGCGATGGCCAGTGCCAGGGGGCTGCACAGGGTGAGCAGCAGGGTCAGAAGATACTTGTTCATCGGGTTACCTCGGCCACCAGGCGCAGTTGCAGACCGTTGGCGTCATTGCTGTTTTGAACTGAGGTGGGATAGTCGGCACCGGCGTCCTCGCCGAGGAAGATGTGGGCGATGGCGCTCAGAGGCGCGCTCTCCAGCCGACGGGACGGGGTCAGGGTCTGGCTCCAGTAATAGCCATCGAAGCCATTGAGTCCGGTGCCGACATCGGGGAAGTAGCGCACATCCAGGGTGACGAGCTGGCCATCCTGGCGGGCGAGGGAGCCGTAGTGCTGCAAACTCATCAGCTCACGGGCGTGGGGCAGGCGCCAGTGGGTGATGCCGCACAGTTGCTGTGCATTGAGCCACTGACGGTACTGCTCCGTGGTGCAGATGGCCTCCCCCTCGGGACAGGCGTAATCCCGCTCCTCCTGGGTCGGGTGATAGTTGTCGAACTCCCAGGCGAAGGTGCGGTGCAGATCCCTCGGACTGTCCGGATCCGCCAGCTTCTTCTCCCAGACGAGGCCGGTATTGAGATCCTCCACGCACTCCCACTCGTCGGCATTGTCCGCCAGGGGTTGCCCCTTGCCGTCCAGCTTGCGATAGCGCAGGGGCGCCAGGCCCAGGCTCGCCTCCTGGCCCGGGTGATCGGCAGGCTCCTGGGTCAGCAGATAATCCACCCCGTCCGTGTAGGTAGTGACGCCACCTGCGGTCACCAACGCCCGGGGTTGCTGCTGCTGCAGCACGGCGGCGAGTCTGGCCTGCTGGCTCAGGAGCTCGGGGCTTGCGGCAAAGTGCCGGGCGAGCTCGGACAGCAGGGTGACCAGCCCCTGCCAGATCTGCAGGCGGCGCTCGCTGGCGGCAAAGGTGGGCAGGGTGGCCTTGTCATCTAAGGCGGCGAGGGCCAGCTCGGCGAGGGCGCGGTTGAAGTCGCCCAGCTGCGCCAGTGCCGCCAGATCTGGGCCGGGGTGAAGGGGGGCCAGGGCGAGCAGCACGTCCGTCAGGGCCTGAGCCGGTGGCAGCCCGTCCGAGATACGCGTCTGCAGCAGGGTGCTGAGGGGGCTGGGGGTGAGGTGCTGGTTGTCCTGGCGAGCCGCCGGGTGGGCCAGGGGCAGGGCGGCGGGATCCGCCGGAATGAACAGCAGGGGAGTGGTGAGCAGATCAGGGGGGCGCCGGGTCAGGGAGTGGGCACCGGCCTCGCCGCTGACGGCGGGCTCATTGGCTTCGCAGCCGTCGTTCTGGTTCAGGTTGATGCACAGGGTGCCCGCAGCGGGCAGGCTGACCGTCAGGCGATAGTCCGGCGCGGTCAGGGGAGCCTCGTCCGAACCGCCGCCACAGGCGCTGAGCAGGGGGGCCAGCAGGCAGACGATCGGGGTCATTCTCATGGTCATGGTGTGTCCTTGGAGGGGCCTTGGCCCCTCTCTTCTTTATATAGGGAGAGTCAGAGGCGACGCAGACGGCGCCACAGGGCCAGCGGCAGCAGCCAGAGCAGGGGGAAGGCCCCCCCGCCACTGCTGTCCGAGGTATCGAAGCGGATGATGCCGTCATCCGGCACGGGCACGGTGTTGCCGCACTGGGCGCCGGTACGCTGACTGATGCTCCACCCGTTCAGGAAA
Source organism: Aeromonas sp. ZOR0002 (assembly GCF_963866995.1). NCBI lineage: Bacteria > Pseudomonadati > Pseudomonadota > Gammaproteobacteria > Aeromonadales > Aeromonadaceae > Aeromonas > Aeromonas sp. ZOR0002. The sequence continues at coordinate 15,934 of NZ_CAWMFQ010000112.1, forward strand.
CCCTGATTGCCCGGTTTGCTGTCCACCACCTCCAGGGTCCAGCGACCGGCCAGGGGTTCTCCTTCGAAGGCGCTGAAGGGTTGCAGGGACTGCAACTCGGTGGGGAAGACCCCTTTCAGGCTCGGCAGGGGGCTGTAACCCTTGTCCCAGATCTGGACCCGGGTGCCGGCGGGGGAGCTGAGCCAGATCTCCAGCTCATCCAACGCCTCGTGCTGCAGAACCAGGCTCAGTTGCAGCCTGTCGCTCACACGGGCATCGCTCTTCTCCAGCAGCAGGCTGGTTTCGCTCAGGCCGCGCACCTCCTCGCTCTGGGCATCGTTCAGTCGCTGTGACCGACCACTGGCCCGGCTGATGACGGGGGTGCCGATGGGCAGGGTCAGGGATTGCTGCCACTGG
>NZ_CAWMFQ010000112.1:16402-19893 GCF_963866995.1 Aeromonas sp. ZOR0002
TACCGCTCATGGCGAGATTCACCGAGAGGCTCGCCTCGTCGCCGCAGGCGAGCGGGCTCTGGGCCAGCAGGCGCAGGGTGGTGGTCATGCTGGCACCGGCGGCCAGGGTTGCTGGTTGCCAGCTGTCAGGATCGGCCTGCAACCCGGTTGGCAGGGTGAGGGCCAGCTCGTTGAGGGTCACCTCCCCCTTGCCCGGGTTGCTGAGGGTCAGCTGCACCGACTGGCGCTGCCCCAGCGGGATGGCGCTCCCCTCGGCGAGGGCGATATTGACGGGAGCTTGCAGCAGCCCGTGCTGGCGAAATGCCTGCTCCAGCAGACGGGCATAGGCTCGCGTCGGGTAGAGACGGGCGGCGGTATCCACGGTGATCCGGGCCAGTTGCGGCATGCGAATGGCCGGCCCCAGGCCGAAGTGGGATTCGATGATGACGCGATCAAACTCGTCCCTGGCGGTCTCGCCGTGCTCTGCCACCGCCGTCAGCAGGGCCTGGAACAGCGGGGTGCCCCAGAGCTGATCCCCGTTGCTGCCGTTGATGGTGCGGTGGGCGGGGTAGCGGTAGTCCGGATGGTAGCGGGCGCGCAGATCGTCGAGCTGGCGCGGGGTGCGGTCGGTGAAGCGGGCATCCCAGTTGAACACCATGGCGGGTTCGAACTGGCGACCGGCTTCGCTGCGCTGGCGATGACTGGCGGCCAGGTAGTCGCCAAAGCCCTCGCCGATGGCTCCCCAGTCACCCTCTTCCCCGAGATCCGGCAGGATGTGGTGCTGCACCCCGTGGCCGAACTCGTGCCAGATGACCATGGGATCCTCGGCATCGGGCACGCCGCTGCGACCCAGCTCCAGCCTGCGTTCGAACGGATCGTAGAGGGAGTTGTCCTGATAGCCCGCGTCCGTGTCGATGTCGAGCGCCCCGGGGATGAGATCGGTGAAACCGAGCGCCTTGAGGTGGCGCTGGGCGAGATCCAGATGGTAGTAGGCGTTGATGTCCGCAAAGCCGCGATCGTCCCGGGTCAGGCGAAAACCCTGCACGTCACTGCTGCTGTAGGGGGCCGATTCGGGGGCCATGACATCCACCACCCTGGCATGGGGGCCGCTCAGGCGATACTGCCCGGCTTGCACGCTCACCGGCAGGGGAACCGGATCCTGGTAGGCGGCCTCTGCCAGCACCAGCGCGTCGTGCCAGACCAGGCTGGCGTCCTGCAGGCGGGTGCGGGGATCGGGGTCGAACACCCGGGCCTGAACCAGCATATCGCCTGCGTCGGCGACATGCAGAGGGCGGGTAGTTGCCTGATCCCCGAGACGGCCAAGCTCCTGCTCCCCGTCGCAACGGGCAAACAGCTGCACCTGGCTGGCCTTGGCATTGCCTGCCTTGTGCTCGCGCACCCGCTGGCGCAGGGCAGGCACCAGGGTATCGCCGTCTCGCCAGTACCAGGCTTCGACCGGTCCTAGCGTCTCTATCTGGTTGCCGTCGGTGCGCAGGGTGGCGAGCAGGGGATCCAGGGTGCCGCTGGCATCGCAGCCGGGCGCTGTGCTCCGCAAGGGGCGCAGGTTGTGATAGAGGCGCCAGGGGCGGCCGTCCCCGTCGACACTGACGGCGGCCTGGGTGGCGGCCACCGGCAGGCCGTTCACCAGCTGGCGAAAGCTGTAATGGTGGCCGAGCAGGCTGGCCCTGTCGTAATCGGGGGCGAGGAGCACACCGAGGCGCTGCTCGAGCCAGCGCTTCGGCGTCGTGGTCAGGGGTGGTTCATCGACAAACTGCAGATCGGCCGCCAGCAGCGGCGATGAGATCAGGGTTGCCGCCAGCCAGAGGGCCAGGGAAGAGGGTTTCATGGTTCACTCCAGAAAAAGAGGACAAGGGGTCAGTGGTTGACGCCCGCCAGGGTGAGCAGGAAGGCAAACTCCTGCGCCGCACGCAGCGCCGCCGTTCGGGGGGTGCCCAGGTGGCCGCCGTCGAGTTCGGTGCGCAGCAGATAGGGGCCTGTTCCCGTGCTATGGGATCGCAGGCGGGCTATCCACTTGAGGGGTTCCCAGTAGGGCACCTGACTGTCGTGCAGGCCGCCCGTCACATAGACGGGGGGATAAGGGACCTTGTGCAGGTTGTCGTAGGGGCTCAGGCGGCGCATCGCGGCATAGTCACCCGGGATGGCCGGATTACCCCACTCGGCGTACTCCTGCCGGGTGAGGGGCAGCTCGGGATCCTGCATGGTGCCCAGCAGGTCGACGAAGGGAACTTGCAGCACGGCCCCGGCGAAACGGGTGGGCGCCTGGTTGAGTGCCGCTGCCACCAGCAGGCCGCCGGCGCTGCCGCCCATGGCAAACAGCCGGGCGGGATCGATGGCGGGATCCTGTGCCAGGGCATCGGCCACGGCGAGAAAATCATCCACGCTGTGCTGTTTGTCCCGGCCACGACCCTCCCGGTACCAGGATTCGCCGAGCAGACCGCCCCCGCGCACATGGGCGATGGCGTAGACAAAGCCGCGATCCAGCAGGCTCAGCACCCGGGGCTGGTAGTAGGGACGCATGGGGGTGCCGTAGGCCCCATAGCCGTAGAGCAGCAGTGCCCTGGGGTGGGTAATGCCCTTGCGCCAGACCAGGGAGACAGGCACCTTGACCCCATCCTTGCCCGCGATCCAGCGTCGCTCGCTCTGATAGGGAGAAGTGTCCCTGCTCTCGGGTGTCCCCTCCCAGGCGCCGGAGGCGAGATCCAGCCAGCGCTGGTGAGGTGGCTCGGCCATACCCTGGCGGCGAATGAGCACCTTGTCGCTGGCCGGTTCCTGGCTGCCCTGGATCCAGGCCGTGCCTGCGCCATCGGTGAGCGGCAGGCTGTGGATCAACGCACCTTTGGCATCCAGCACATCGAGCCAGTCATCCCCTTCCTTGCGGTATTGCAGCACGGTGTGCCGGGCAAAGAGGCGCCACTTCTCGAGTTCCCGGCCCTCGCCGGACCAGAGCCGTTGCCACTTTCCCTTCGCAACCTGGCTCAAGTCGGCCACCTGATAGAGGCCGAGGGCGCCGTCCCGGTTGCTCTTGAGCAGCACCCTGTCCCCCTGGGTATCCAGGTAGTATTCGAGGCCGCGCTCGCACCCCTTGAGCAGGTCGGCCCGACCCGCGTCCAGCAGGTATTGCTCCGAGCTGTCGTGGTTGTTGCTTTGCAGCACCAGGTGGCGGCGATCCGTGGTGCGATAGAGGCCGAGCAGCCAGGCGGGATCGCGCTCCTCATACACCAGGGTCTCCTTGCCATCCTGCCAGGCCAGCAGTTGCCAGGGGCGCAGGGTCTGGCGCTCGTTGGCGAGGGTGTAGAGGGTCTTGCCATCCAGACTCCAGAGCAGATCGCCGGCGCGGTGAGGCAAAGAGGCCAGTGTCTCGCCACTCGCCAGATCCAGCAGGGTGATGCGGTAGTCCCGATCTCCCCTACGGTCTTCGGCCAGGGCAAGCAGTTGCCCGTCCGGGTGAAGGGCCCAGGCAGCGAGCTCGTAATACCCCTTCGCAGGTTGGC
>NZ_CAWMFQ010000113.1:0-2559 GCF_963866995.1 Aeromonas sp. ZOR0002
GAGCGCTCACTCCCGGCATCACCGCCGCCGGCAGCACGTCGAGATCGATGGTGAGATAGAGGTGGTCGCAACGGGCGATGAAGGCATCCAGCCCGCTGAGCAAGACTGGCAGCTCGGTCGGCGTCATCGCCTCGTCCAGCACGTGCCAGACTCCCAGCGCCTCGGCGCGGGCAAAGAGCGCCGCGGTATTGGCGGTTTCGGCCACCCCGAGACAGGCATAGTGAAAGGGGGTGCCCTGGGCAGCGCACTGCTCGGCAATCTGGAAGAAGGGGGTGCCCGAGCTCGCCTGCTCCTGTTTCATGCGCAGATCGAAGTGGGCGTCGAAATTGATGATCCCGACCCGCCCTTCGCCGCCAAGATGACGGTTCAGGCCGCTCCAGCTGCCAAACGCCACCTCGTGGCCGCCTCCCAGCACCAGGGGGAAGTGTCCCTGATCCAGTGCACTCGCGACCCGCTCGGCCAAGCGCCCGTGGGCGGCATCGAGATCGCCGTCCTCACAGGCCAGATCCCCGCCGTCATAGACGGGGGCGCCCAGGTGCCAGGCCGTGTTGGTCAGCAGCTTGCGCACCGCCAGCGGTGCACCGGCCGCACCGACCCGTCCCTTGTTGCGGCGCACCCCTTCGTCACAGGCAAAGCCGAGCAGTACCACGCCGGGTTCGCGATTCCCCTGCCAGGGTTGCACCCTGTCGTGCCAGCGCAGGGCCAGCTCGCCGTCTTCGGGATCCTGACGCCCCTGCCAGACCGACATGTCGATCCCGTTGAACTTATCCATGAAGGGTTTCCTCCCCGTTGACCACACGGCTCACCAGCTGATCGACACCGATGAGGTAGCTGAGCTCGGCCGGATGGCCGCAGTTCCAGACAAGGAAATCCGCCAGCATGCCGACCTTGAGCTGCCCCAGCCGTTCCTGCTCGCCGAGCGCCCTGGCGGCGTGGCGGGTCACCCCGGCCATGGCCTCCACCGGGGTCAGGCCAAACAGGGTGCAGGCCATGTTCATGGCCATGCGCAGGGAGACGATGGGAGCCGTGCCAGGGTTGATGTCGGAGGAGACAGCCATGGGTACCCCCGCCTTGCGCAAGGCGGCGATCGGGGGCAGCTTGGTCTCCTTGAGGAAATAGAAAGCGGTGGGCAGCAGGGTGGCGACCACGCCACGGTGGGCCAGCGCCTGGATCCCGTCCTGATCCAGATATTCCAGATGATCCACCGAGAGGGCGCCGAAGTGGGCGGCGAGCGTGCTGCCCCCCAGGTTGGAGAGCTGATCCATGTGCCCTTTCACCGCGAGGTTGTACTGATCCGCCGCCAGATAGACCTGCTCGGTCTGGGCAAGGGAGAAGCCGATGTGCTCGCAGAAGACATCCACCGCATCCGCGAGACCTGCCTCGGCCGCCGCCGGGATGATCTCCTGGCAGATGGTCTCGACCCAGGAGTCGGGATCGTCGCGATACTCCGGCGGCACCGCATGGGCCGCCAGCAGCGTGGTCTTGACCCGGATGGGCTGCGTCTCTCCCAGACGACGGGCCACCCGCAACATCTTGAGCTCGTCTTCCAGGGTGAGGCCGTAGCCGGACTTGATTTCGACTGTGGTGACACCTTCCCGGATCAGGGACTTGATCCGCGGCAACGCCAGCTCATAGAGCCGCTCCTCGCTGGCTGCCCGGGTGGCGCGCACCGTGCTGATGATACCGCCCCCCTTGCGGGCGATCTCCGCATAGGGGACCCCCTTCTGGCGAAGCTCGAACTCTTCAGCGCGGCTGCCAGCGAAGATGAGGTGGGTGTGGCAATCGATGAGACCGGGGGTGACCAGCTTCCCCTTCATGTCCTGCCAGGAGGCGGCATAGGGGCCCTTGAGATCCTGCATGGGGACCAGAGCGTGGATCTTGCCATCCCGCACGCCAAGGGCATGGGGCTCCAGCAGGCCGTAGTCCGCCAGATCGGGGCGCAGGGTGGCGGGTGTCACGTTGAGCCAGACCCGCTCGCAGTTCAACAGTTCCTTGTTCATACCGACCTCTAAATGTATATACAATAATTTATAGCCGATCTCTGAAAAGAAAGAAAGGATCAAGTTCACATCTTGATAACAGCGGCTTTATTAGAGTGTAAGCACAAAAAAGCCCACCGAGAGGTGGGCTTTTAAATGCTTAATTTGTATATACAATTATGCGAGACGCGTCTTGGAGCTCAGCTTGTAGCGGGAACCTGGCGAGAGCAGGCGGGCATAGGAGACCAGAAAGCCATCCGACCAGGTGCGCCGGTGCAGCAGCAGGCAGGGGGTATCGACCCGCACCTGCAGCAGGCCCGCCTCGCCGGCGCTCGGCAGCACCGCCTCCACCACGTGCTCCATCTCGGAGAGGGGGCAGATCTCCATCAGATAGCTGTTCGGCGTCTGCTGCGTGAAATCCTGCTCCCCATAGCCGGGCAGACGCTCGGCATCGACGAAGCGCTCCTCCAGCTGCAGCGGCTCCCCATCGGCCTGATGGACGATGAGGCTGTGAAAGGTGGGCGCCCCGACCCGCAGGCCCAGACGTACCGCCACTTTCTCGTCGGCGGCCTGACGTTGT
>NZ_CAWMFQ010000114.1:0-9759 GCF_963866995.1 Aeromonas sp. ZOR0002
TTGCATGAGGCGCTGGGGCGCCCCATGCAACACGTAATTGGGGCATAGCCTTTTCTCTCCCTTCCACGGGCGAGTGCCAACTCTAATTTCGTCAAAAAAACAGTGGGTTATTAGATGAAATTCAGTCTTTGGAGTATAGTTTCGTTCAAGTCACCTTGATAAGATGGTCGGCTTGAAAAAAGATATACTTATCAATAACTCTTTGCAGTTTGTATACCGGGCGGTGTCTCTTCGAACCGGGTGGCATATTTCTTGGCAACATCAGGTGCTTGGTATGTCCCCTCCGTTTCCGGCATGAAAATCTGTAAGGGAGGCGAGACATGCAGTGTCCCGGCTCTGTGCGCTAATCGGGTTGTGGGTCTGGGTGGCGAGGTCTGTTCTGTTTTTCCGGATCGCCGCCGGGCTTTGGATATTCGGCCCCGAGACAACCTTCTGAATCATGTTTGATGGGATGCTATGCAAGCAGAAACCAGCCATATAGATGAACTGTTGGAGTGCCTGGTCTTTTTGACCCGCTTTTACGGGGTGCCCAACAGTCAGGATGCTCTCACCACCGGCTTGCCACTGGTCTCCGGGCGTCTCAGCACGGCGCTCTTCAGTCGTGCCGCCGAGCGGGGCGGTCTCTCTGCCCGCGAAGTGATCCAGCCCCTTGAACAGATCTCCTCCCTGCTGCTGCCCTGCGTCTTGCAGACGCGCAATGGCGGCGCCTGCATCTTGCTTGAATGGAATGAAGAACGGACCCAGGCGAGGGTCATCTTTCCCCAGGCCGGAGACGCGGCCCAATGGGTCAGTCTTGCCCAGCTGGGTGACGAGTACAATGGTCGTCTGTTCTACGTCAAGCGGCAGTTCAAGTTTGATGAGCGCTCGCCCAAAGTGCTGGAGACCCGTGATGGTCACTGGTTCTGGAGCACCTTGTTCGAGTCCCGCGGTATCTATCGGGATGTGCTGGTGGCCTCGATCCTCATCAACCTGTTTGCCATCGCCAGCCCCCTGTTCACCATGAACGTCTATGACAAGATTGTGCCCAACCTGGCATTCGACTCCCTCTGGGTGCTGGCGGTTGGAGCCATGGTGGTGTTCACCTTCGACTTCGTGATGCGCCAGCTGCGCAGCTACTTCATCGATATTGCAGGCAAGAAATCCGACGTGCTGTTGTCGGCCAAAATCTTTGCCAAGGTGATGGGCATGAAGATGGAGTCCAGGCCTGCGTCGACCGGTGCCTTTGCCAAGCACTTGCAGGAGTTTGAATCGGTGCGCGAGTTTTTCACGTCGGCCACCGTCTCCACCCTGATCGATCTGCCGTTTGCCATCTTCTTCCTCTTCATCATCTGGATTTTCGCCGGTGTCATGGTGGTGGTGCCCATCATCGCCATCCTGATCCTGGTGGCCTACAGCTTCTACATTCAGGCACCGCTGAAGCAATCCATCGAGGAGGGCTCCCGGCTCGCCTCCCAGAAGAACGCCAATCTGATCGAAAGCATCTCGGGCCTTGAGACCGTGAAGATTTTCGGGGCCGAGAGCATGTTCCAGCACCGCTGGGAGCAGGCGGTGTCCCACATCTCGACCTGGGGCGTGCAGACCCGGCGCATCACCAACTCCATGTCTTCTCTGGCGAGCTACATCCAGCAGGTGGTGACAGTGGGACTGGTGATCGTCGGTGTTTACCAGATCTCGGAAGGGTTGGTGACCATGGGGGGCATGATAGCGGCCGTGATGCTGTCGAGCCGGGCCATCGCCCCCATGGTGCAGCTCTCGGTACTCTCCACCCGCTACAACCAGGCCAAGTCGGCGCTCGAGATCCTGGAGAAGATCATGATGACGCCGGGTGAGCAGGAGGAGGGTAGGCAGTACATCCATCATCCGGTCATCCAGGGGCGCATCGAGTTTGAAAATGTCTCCTTCAAGTATCCGGGCATGGAGAGCAGTACCCTGCACAACATCAACCTGCGCATCGAGCCGGGTGAGAAGGTGGCCATCATCGGACGCATCGGTGCGGGTAAAACCACGCTGGAGAAATTGCTGATGGGCCTCTATCGCCCGACTGACGGCCTGGTGCGTCTGGACGGCTTTGAGCTGGACCAACTGCCGCCGACCATCATTCGCCGCAACATCGGCTGTGTGCCGCAAGATGTGACCCTCTTCTTTGGTTCAGTGCGGGACAACATCATGCTGGGCAATCCCCTGGTGGACGATGCCCGTGTCTTGCGCGCCGCCAAGCGGGCCGGGGTCACCAACTTTACCAACCGGGATCCCAACGGTCTCGACAGACAGATTGGCGAAGGGGGACGTCAGCTCTCCGGTGGCCAGCGTCAGTCCATCCTGCTGGCTCGCGCCCTGCTCAACGATCCCCCCATTCTGGTGATGGACGAGCCGACCTCCAACATGGACAACCAGTCAGAGATGCACGTGAAGCAGGAGCTGGCGCGGCTCGGCCCCGAAACCACCCTTATCCTCATCACCCACAAGACCTCCATGCTGGATGTCGCTTCCCGGGTCATCGTCGTGGAGCAGGGGAAGATAGTGGCGGATGGTCCCAAAGAGGTGGTGTTGCAGCAATTGAAGGAAGGCAAGGTGCGGGTGCAGGAGACGGCGAATGGCTAACCACTGGTTCAAGAAAACGCCCTCAGATACGGTCTTGCCGGCTCCCGAACATCTCGAGTACGTGGATGACGGCGCCGCCGCCGTGCTGCTGACGACACCCACCCGTGCAAGAGTCCTGCTCTGGGCCTGTTTCCTGTTTTTTGTCAGCGCCATCGTCTGGGCGGCCTGGGCCGAGCTGGATGAAGTGACAGTCGGCCAGGGCAAGGTGATACCGTCGCGCCAATTGCAGGTGATCCAGAACCTGGAAGGGGGGATCGTCAAGGAGATCTTCGTCAAGGAGGGGGACATCGTCGAGAAGGGACAGCCACTGCTGCGCATCGACGATACCCGCTTCAAGTCGGATTTTCGCGAACGGGAGCAGGAGCTGGTCACCCTCAAGGGGGATATCGCCCGCCTGCGCGCCGAAATTCGCAGCGTGGTGGTCAAGAACGAGCCCAATCTGGGCTGGCGTGAACAGGTAGCCATCGACAAACAGGCCATCGAGTTCCCCGAAGGGTACGAGAATGTATTTGCCGAATATGCCGCCCGTGAAAGATCGGTGCAGGAGGCGCGGTTAAACAACCTCAAGAACCAGCTCTACATTCTGGGACAGCAGATCGAGCAGAAAGAGCAGGAGACCATAGAGCTCAATGCCAAGATCCGGACCGTGGGCCGCAGCGTTGATCTGGCTCGTCAGGAGCTGAACATCAGCCGTCCTCTCGCAAAAGAGGGTATAGTTCCTCAAGTGGAGCTAATTAAACTGGAGCGGCAGGTCAACGAAATGCAAGGGGAGCTGGAGGCGAACCGCCTGCTGGTGCCCAAGCTCAACTCGGTACTGCGGGAGACCATCTCGAAGCGAAATGATATCGCCCTGAAATTCCGGGCGGACTCCCAGACCGAGCTGAACGAACGTCAAGGCAAGTTGAGCCAGTTGTCAGAGGGCCAGGTCGGCCTCAGGGACAGAGTCGATCGTACCAGTGTGATCGCGCCTCTCAAGGGGACCATCAAGAAGCTCAAGATTAATACGCTGGGTGGGGTCGTTCAGCCGGGCATGGACCTGATGGAGATAGTGCCGCTGGAAGACACCCTGCTGGTTGAAGCCAAGGTGTCGCCCAAGGACATCGCGTTCCTCAGACCCGGACTGGAGGCCGTGGTCAAGATAACTGCCTATGATTTCACTATTTATGGAGGTTTACATGGCAAGGTTGAACAGATAAGTGCCGACTCAATCCAGGATGAGGAGGGCAACTCCTTCTATCTGGTGCGAGTACGAACCGAGAAGAGTTATCTGGGCGATGAGCTTAACGCACTTCCCATCATCCCCGGTATGTTAGCCAGTGCAGATATTATTACTGGTAAAAAAAGTGTCCTAGACTACTTGCTGAAACCCATCTTGAGGGCTAAGCAGTCGGCACTGAGAGAACGATAAGCCAACAATCTAAAAACAACATGACTGGAGATACCATGAAGAAGACGATTGTTGCCATGCTGGTTAGTGGCACCATACTGTTCCCGGGCCTGAGCCAGGCACAGACGCTGGAACAGTCAGTGGCGCAGTCACTGGCTACCCATCCGAAAATCAAGGAAGCTTTTGATCTCTATCAGGCACGACTGTATCAGCATGATGGAGCCAAGGGCGGCTATTACCCCACCATTGATCTGCGTGGTGGCGTCGGTTACGAGAAGACTGACAGTCCCTCGACCCGTGCCGCAGGTCCCAATTCACAGACGATCGATGACTCCATGACGCGCAAGGAGGCCGGGATCAGCCTTCGCCAGATGCTGTTTGACGGCTTTGATGTCAGCAGCAACGTGGCACGGACCGATGCCGCCGCCCAGGCCCAGCGCCTGGCGATGATCTCCGAGGCGGAGAACACGGCCCTGCGCGTGGCCGAGGTCTACCTCAACATGCTGCGTCAGCAGGAGATCCTGGAGCTGTCCAAGCAGAACCTTGAAACCCACGAACAGATCCGCAGTGACATCCAGAAACGGACCGACTCCGGTCTGGGGTCGACCGCTGACCAGACCCAGATCGACGGTCGTGTGGCTCGGGCGTACTCCAACCAGGCGGCGGCGGAGAACAACTATCGGGATGCCGAGAGCGAGTTCATCCGTGTCGTCAATGAAGTGCCCAAGGATCTCGTTCAGCCAGTACCGAACACCCAACTCCTGCCCGCAACACTGGAAGATGCGCTGAAGACGGCAACAGAGGTTCACCCGACCCTGCTGTCATCCCTGCAGGACATCGAAGAGGCGAAGTATCAGCATGAAGGCTCCAAGTCCGGGTTCTACCCGAACGTAGCCTTTGAAGTGGATCAGAACTGGAACGAGGACATCGATGCGGTCAAAGGCCGTAACGACGATCTCACCGCCATGGTCCGGATGCGTTACAACCTGTTCCGCGGTGGGTCCGATCTGGCAGAAAGCAAGGCAACCTCAGCCCTCTATTCCCAGGCCAAAGACATTCACATGAATGCCTTCCGTCAGGTGGAAGAGGGGACCCGCCTCGCCTGGAACGCCAAAGAGTCGCTGGCCAAGCAAAAAGTCTTCCTCAAAGAGCACGTGGACGCCAGCTATGACACCGTACAGGCCTACAAGAAGCAATTCGGCCTGGGCCAACGGACCTTGCTGGACGTGCTGAACACGGAGAACGAACTGTTCGAGGCTCGCCGCAGCTACATCACGGCCGAGTACGACTCCCTGTTGGCAGATTATCGTATCCTCAATGCCACCGGTGGTCTGCTCAATGCCCTGAATGTGCAGCAACCGGCTGAATGGCAGGCCAACAACAACTGATGGCCCTGCCACTGATGTCATATCAGGCAAGGGGAATGGCTGCAGCGTGCTGCAGTCATTCTTTTATGCGTCCGGCGGTCAGGGGATGATGGCGGCGTCATGACACAGAAAGAAGTGGCATCGACAGGCAGCAGCCGACGTGATGGGTATCGAGCTGTCGCAGGTGCACGTGCGCCCTGGCGGGTTCGCCTGCTGTGGCTGGCCCTGCTGGCGATCCCCCTGCTGCTCAGCGCCAGCCAGCCTCTCTCACCGGAGGATATGAAACTGGTCAAGCGCGCGGAGGAGACCTATGGCCCCAGGGCCGGCAAACGGGTCACCAACTGGCGCACTTTGGCAATGCAGAACAAGGCGGCGGGGCTGACGGATCGGCAGAAGCTGGAGAAGGTGAACCAGTTCTTCAACCAGATGCGTTTCATCGATGACATCAAGTTGTGGCACAAGAAGGATTATTGGGCGACACCGCTGGAATTTCTGGGCGCAGCGGGAGGAGATTGTGAAGACTTCAGCATTTCCAAGTATTTTACCTTGCTGGAACTTGGCATCCCTGATGAAAAAATGCGAATGGTATATGTCAAGGCATTGGATTATAACCAGTTTCATATGGTCGTTGCCTACTATGAGACGCCTGCGGCAGTACCCCTGATTCTGGACAATCTTGTCGGCTCAATTCGCCCGGCGACCCAACGGGCGGATTTGTTGCCAATTTACAGTTTTAACGGTAGTCACTTGTGGCTGATGAAAGCGCGTGGTCAAGGGGAACTGGCCGGGCAATCATCCCGCTTGGGATTATGGACAGACTTACGCAATCGCATGACATCGGGGCGATTGGCTCGGCCTGCGGTCAATTTGGATGATTAACCTATGACGCTCTACAGACAACTATTGGCAACCATGCTGCTGCTGTTCGGATTGCTGTTTGCCGCCACCTACTGGGTGCAATTCAATTCGACCCGCAACTACCTGGCGCAGCAGCAGGAGACCACCGTCATCAATACGTCCACCGCACTGGGTCTGGCGCTGACCCCCTATCTGGAGAACGGCGACAAGGTCAGTGCCGAATCCGTGATCAAGGCGGTGTTCGACGGGGGTTACTACAAGCTGGTTCGTCTCGATCTGCTGGCCTCCAAGGATGTCATCGAGCTGGAGAACAGCAGCCATATCGAAGGGGTCCCACAGTGGTTCATTGGGCTGGATCTGTTCCCTGAAGTGGCCAATGAATCGATTTTGACGTCGGGTTGGCTACAACTGGGCAAGCTGAAGGTCGTCGGCCACCCTGGACAAGCCTACTACGAGCTTTGGAAAGGAATGAGCGAACTGGCCACCTGGTTCCTGGTCGGCTTTCTCGTCACCACTCTCTTGCTGATGCGGGCGCTCAATTATCTGCTCAAACCGCTCAAGCTGATTTGCGATCAGGCGGTTGAAATCGAGCTGCACCATTTCGGCCACGCCATTCCCGAGCCCAAGACCCGCGAGCTGCGGCAAGTGGTACAGGCCATCAATACCCTTTCCAGCAAGCTTGCCGTGCAGTTCAAAGAGCAGGCCGACGAGGCCGAGAATCTGCGAGCCCGCGTCTATGTGGATGCCGTCTCCGGGCTTGGCAACCGCTCTTACTTCGTCGGGCAGGTCAATGCCTGGATTGCGGAGGCCGGGCAGGGCGGGGTCATGCTGGTGGCCGTCGACATGCTGGACGATCTCTATCGGGAAGAGGGCTTTGCTGCAAGGGACAACATGGTCAAGTCCATTGCACAGGTGCTCAGGGAACTGCTGGATGGCTGGGATGGCGCGGCACTGGCCCGGATCTCGGCGACGGAGTATGCCTTGCTCTGCCCCACCGATGATCTCTCTCAGCTCAAGGAGCTGGCGGAGCTCATCAACAGCCGTATCGCCGATCTGGTTGTCAATCCCATGGGAGAAAGCGGTGCGCTGTCCGTCGTCGGCATCGCCGGCCGTGATGGCAATGACGATCTCTCGGCCCTGCTGACGAAGGCGGATAACGCCCTTGGCAAAGCGCGCAATGAGCGGCGCGGTGCCGTCGTGATGGAAGGCGGCAATGAGCAGGGACTGATGGGACGCCTTGCCTGGCGAGACCTGGTGCAGGATGCCATTGCCAGACATCTCTGGCGCTTCAAGGCACAGCCTGCATGTCGCTTCGATGATGGTACCCGCCTGCATGCCGAGTTGTTCGCGGCCATCTCGCGAGATGGAACGGATTACTTCGCAGGGCAGTTCTTGCCTGCGATCGAGCAGTTCAAGATGGGGGCCGAGTTTGACAAGGCGGTGCTGGAAGCCTGCGTCCCCTTGTTCAAGCAGCAACCGGAATTGGTGTTGGCAGTCAATATCACGGCGGGTTCTCTCTGTTCGGATGAGTTCCTGACATGGCTCAGAGGCTATCTGTCGCTGAACGTGGAGCTGAAGGAGCGACTGCTGTTCGAGATCCCGGAAGCGGCCATCATGAAACACAAAGAGTATGTGACTCATCTGGTTGAGCTGTTGCGAGAGCACGGCTTCTTGTGGGGGGTCGATCACTATGGCCGGCACTTCCAGTCCCTCGGCTATCTGGAAGAGCTGACCCCCGCTTATGTCAAGGTGGACCACGGGTATACCAGCCAGGTCATGGAACCAGGCGCCGATACCTCCTTCCTGGCGGCTGTCTGTCGGGCTGCCCACAACGCGGGTGTCACGACCATCGCCACCCGGGTGGAAGATAAACGGCAGGTTGAATTGTTGTCCAGTTTGCATATCGATGGTTATCAGGGGTTCGTTCACCCAGCATTTCCACTGGCATAAGCGGTACAACTTGATAGAAAGGGGCCCATTAAGGGCCCTTTTTTATATCTGTTTAGAATATGTACATCATTTTTACGCGACATATAGGTAATATCACTAAAACTCGCGCTGTTACTTATTTGATTTTTATATGTAAAAAATATTCGTTCGATTCGCTGCATCGGATGAAGTCAAAGAGACTCAACCCTGTACATTTTTGCAACGGAAGCAGGACGGGGGCGTATCTAGAGTGTAGGCATCAAGATCTGTCACCCTGGAGCAATGGATATGCGCACCCAAATCATCGACAAAACCGTGGTCGTCTCTTCCGTAGAAGGCAACGTTCAGATCCTGCTTGCCGATGGCAGCAGTCGTCCTCTCCAGCCTGGCGAGATACTGCAGCCTGGCGCCAGACTCAATATCGCTGATGATGCCAAATTGATGCTGGCTCCCTACGATGACAAACCTGCAGCGGACAATGGTGTTCCGGCAGGGGCAGAGATGCCTCCAGAGGGGCAATCTTCCTCATCGGTTGCCAATCATCAGCAAGGCTCGCCTGAAGTGTCGCCAGAAATTGCGGCGTTGCAACAATCCATCCTGCAAGGGGTTGACCCGACCAAGAACTTCGAAGCCGCTGCTGCCGGTGGGGCACCTGCCGCCGGTGGTGGTGGCGGTATCGGCGGGGTCGCTGGGGCCAGTGGCAATGGTGGTTTTGTTGTCATAGACCGCATCGGAGATGCGACCATAGCCGAGGCCGGATTTGATACCGGCTATGACACGTTGATCGATCAGAATGTGCTGCAGGAAGACGATCTTCTGCCCGAGAATCAGCTCGATGATCAGGATGAGTCTGTTGTCACCCAGGAAGATCAGGCCATCAGTGGCAATGTGCTCGACAACAGCAACAATCCGGATGGTCCCCTTGATACGTCTGTCATTTCCTATAGCTGGGGCAGCAATCAGGGAATTGCTGCCGGCGTTGAGAGCACGCTGGATGGGATTGGTACGCTGATCATCAATGCCGACGGCTCCTATACCTTTACCCCTGCGCTGAACTACACAGGCCCTGTACCTGCGGTCAATTACACCGTAACGGATGGGGATGATACCAACGACTCCACTCTGACCATCACCATCACCCCTGTAGATGAGCCTGTCTCGCTGAATGGATTGCAGGTCGAGGGTGGTGAGCTTGTCCTTGATGAAGCCGCATTGCCGGATGGCTCAGCCCCCGATGGCGCCGCCTTGACCAAGAGCAGTACCTTTACATTCAATGCGGCAGATGGAGTACAAAGCCTGACGCTGGGAGGTGTGACGCTGATCAGCAATGGCCAGGTCTTGACCACCTTCCCCCAGGGGATCCCCAGTCCTTTGGGAAATCAACTGCTGGTGACCGGCGTCAGCTACAACCCGGTGACAGGGGTTGGCAGCGTGACCTACAGCTACACCCTGAACGATAACGAAGCACATAACAAACCTGCAAATGATGGGGCTCTGACGGAGAGCTTCAACGTCGTGTTGACGGACCTCGATGGCGACACGACCAGTGCAGGGCTGGATGTCGTGGTGCTGGATGACGTGCCGACGGCGGTGAGCGACGTCAACCTGACGGCGGCG
>NZ_CAWMFQ010000115.1:0-659 GCF_963866995.1 Aeromonas sp. ZOR0002
AGGCAGCGCCGTCGGCGCCGCGGCCACACCGGCCATGGCCTTGTCGCGGGCCAGCCGGCAGACGTAATCCTGGGGCTTCTCACCGTCGTTGCGCAGCTCCGGCACATCCAGCTTGAGGACCTCGAAACGGTAGCCCAGGCGGGTCAGAAGCTCGTGCCGGCGGGGGGAGCCCGAGGCGAGATAGAGTTGCAGTTCGTTGTGCTTGTTCATACTTCACTCAATGAGACGATGCGCAGTTACAATGCGTTGTTTTTATTCACATTCACTTGATATTGAAGCGACGCCGCACCTTGCGCAAGACCATAAAAATCCAGGGCCATATTAACATCGTCGTCAACGTCGACCAAAAGTAGGCGAAGTTGAGGCTGGCCCGGCTGAACAGATGCTCCGCCCAGAACACGGTGATCTTCCCCACCAGGGAGAGCAGACCGATGATCAGCGCCTGCTGCCAGAGGGAGAAGTTGCGGATCTTCTGGAACTGGAAGGCCGCCAGGTAGGTGGTGATGGCCATGGCCATGGCCCGCACGCCGAGGGTGCTGCCGAGCAGCACGTCCAGCAGCAGGCCCGCCACCCAGGCGGTGCCGACGTTGGTCCGGTGCGGCAGCGCCAGCGCCCAGTAGATGAGCACCATGGCGAGCCAGTCCGGACGGAAGGGGTCG
>NZ_CAWMFQ010000116.1:0-11524 GCF_963866995.1 Aeromonas sp. ZOR0002
TCCCGCTTCCCGCTTCCCGCTTCCCGCTTCCCGCTTCCCGCTCAACGCTCAAGACCTTCACGGTGTATGGATGGGGGAGTGAGGTCATTGCCCTGCCGAGGGCCATGCGGTGCAGCCGAGAGGGTCGGCGTGGCACGGGCGAGCAGGTGGTTGGGAGGGGGCGAAAGACCCGCGGGTTCAGTCGACGACTCGAATTTGAAACCCGCTCAGACGCCCATGCACCACCCAAAAGAGGGGCCCGCTGCCGGTGACGGCAGGGGCCCGTTTTTATTGTTAGCGCACGGTCTTTGGGTCTGGTTTCCTCCGTGAAGGCTTAGCGGGCCAGCAGGGGTTGGCTGCTGGTCAGGGTGGTGCTGGTTGGCCGGGTGGCGGGATGCTGCTGGAACTGGCGTACCAGCCGCTCCAGGTCCCCGAGTTGCTTCACGAGGGCAATGATGCCCTGCACGGCGTGGCGGCTGCCCTGGCTGGAGTCGTCGGCCAGACGTTTGATGTCCAGCACGCTGTGATGGATGTCCTGGGTGACCAGGGACTGCTCCTGCATTGCCTGGGCTATCTGGTTGCTGCCTGCGGTCACCTGCAACAGGCGTTCGCTTATCTGTTGCAGGATATCACCGGTGGCGGCGGCCTTGAGGCGGCAACTGGCGGAGAGCTGCTCCCCTTGCGCCATGGCCTGCTGGGCATCGTCGGCGCTGGCCTGCAAGAGGCTTATCATCTGCTGGATCTCGCCGGTGGAGGATTGGGTCTTGATGGCCAGGGTGCGGATTTCGTCCGCCACCACCGAGAAGCCGCGACCGGACTCGCCTGCCCGGGCCGCTTCGATGGCCGCATTGAGGGCCAGCAGGTTGGTCTGGTTGGCGATGTTGTTGATGACGTCCAGGATGCCGTCGATGGCGCGGCACTGGCTGGCCAGCGCCTCTATCACGGCGCGGGAGGTGAGCAGCTCGCCGTGAACCCCTTCCACCGCCGCCACGGTATCGAGCACGCTGCGATTACCCTCCCGAAACAGCACGGCGGTGTTGTCCAGGCTGTCCGAGGAGGCGCTCGAGCTGTGGGAGACTTCGCGAATGGACGCCGTCATCTCGGTGATGGCGGTCGCGACCTGGTTGGTCTGGGCCTGCTGTTGCTGCAGGTTGCCGGTGATGGACTCGGCATTGTTCAGATCCGTCTGCGCCGCCTGTACGATCTGCTGGCAGGTCTGCTGGGTGCGGGCCAGCACCGCATTGAACTCGGCCTGGTTCATCTTCATGGCGAGCTCGACGGCAGCCAGGCGATCGACCCGGCCGGTATACAGCAGTTGCATCAAGGGGTTGTCGAAACGGTGGCGGGCCAGGGTCTCCAGCCGGGCGAGGCGCCGGGAGAGGGTCTGGCAGATGACGAGCGCAACCACCAGGGGCAGGGCACCGATGAGCAGAGGCCAGCCCGGGCCGTGCTGATAGCCGAGGGTGACCAGACTGGCCAGCAGCGCCATCAGGCAGAGGTGGATCCCCAGGGTGTGGCAGCAGGGAGGCAGGCGCAGGGCCCGGGGGGTCTTGCCGCGGCGCATCTCGTCATAGACCCGCTCCGCACGCTGCTTGATCGTGTCGTCCGGCGCCGTGCGCACCGACTGGTACTCCACCACCTTGCCGCTTGCGTCCTGAATGGGGGTGACGAAGGCGTTGACCCAGTAGTGATCCCCGTTCTTGCAGCGGTTCTTGACCGGGCCCATCCAGCTTTTGCCTTCCCGCAGATGGCGCCACATGTCGGCAAACGCCTGGGGCGGCATGTCGGGGTGGCGGACCAGGTTGTGGGGCGCCCCTTGCAGCTCCTCCAGGGTGAAGCCGGCTATCTGGCAGAACTCGTCGTTGGCATAGGTGATGCGGCTCTCCAGATCCGTGGTGGAAATCAGGTTCTGGTGCGACGGGTAGAGGCGCTCACGCTGGGTAACGGGTTGATTGACTCTCATGGTACTTCCTGCCTGACAGGGGAAAGAGAGTCTGGTTGCAATTCGTACACCAGAGTGCCCAAAAACGCTTAAATTGCGCTCTATATGTCTCTTTTGCGCTCAAAACCCGTAGTGGGGGGAACATGGCCCGGGCTCGCGTCCGCCCCTGCCGTCAGGATTCGCTTTTTGGGAGCCGTTTTGGCAATGGCGGGGCGGGTTTCGCAATTTGGCAAGGCGGGGCCGGGGCCTCCGCCAGCCTCAGGCGGGCAGATCCGGCTCGCTGACCGGGGCCGGCATCTGGGTCTCTATCTGCAGGTGGGTGGAGAGCAGGGTCTTCAGATCCTGCAGGTACTCCTCCAGGGGGGGCTCGTCCAGCAGCAGGGCAAGCTCGTTGCCTACAGGGGTGAGCCGGTAATAGAGCAGGGTGAGGTTGCTCTGGCGTTGGCGCAGACGCCAGCGCTGGTTGCCAAAGGCCAGCTCGACCCCGTCGGCGGGCAGGGGACCGGATTCGAGCTCGCCACGGTGCAGCAGCCCGAGATCGCACAGCAGCAGCAGGGCGCTGTAGGGCACCCGGTATTTGCCGAGCCCCATCCGGGTGACCTTGGCGCGACTGAGCAGGCTGGCCCCCTTGTGCATGCCTAGCAGCAGACGCTGCTCGTCGCTGCCCTCGTAGTGGCAGGAGAGGGCGCAGATGCGCTGGAACAGCTGGGCTTCGCGCTGGGTCATCTCCTTGAGGGTGTTGAGGGCCCGGATGGAGAAGCGGCCCGGTGTCGCCACTTCCAGGGCGAAGATGCGGCCCCACAACTGCTGCATGGGGGTCATGCTGATGTCTTCGGCCAGTTGCAGGAAGCGGGTGAGCCAGTCGCTGTCTATCTCGCCGCCGGCTGCGGTCTCTTCGCAGTGGCGCGCGGCCATCACCATGATGGATTCCAGATTGCGCTGGCGTGTGGCCTGCTCCGCCAGCTGGCGGAAGGTGGCGCGCTGCTCGAAGGTGCTGTCGCTGTTGCGGGTGAGCATGCCATCGATGCCGCGGCTGCGGGCCAGGCGCAGGGTCTGCTCCTGGCTGCTCAGGATGGAACTCTCTTTCTTGGGGGGCAGGTCAGCCATGCTGGCTCCGTGATGGCAAGGTCTGGTAGTGAATGTTACTCCAACCAGATCCATGAACAATCCCTTTGCCGGGGTCGTCACGGGATAAAAAAATGGCCTCCCGGGGGAGGCCATCAGGGGCTCACTCTTCGTAGACGCTGACCTCGACCGCGTCCATGGAGTAGGAAGCGGTGGCCATCTCGTGGCTGGAGCTGACGGTGTGCATCTTGCCCTTGACCCAGATGGCGTCCCAGAGGTCATCCACCGGCGCCCCCTTGGGGTAGCTCACGTAGATCACCTGGTTGGTGGGCGGGGGCGGCACGTGAATGCAGGCGCCGAAGTAGGGGACCAGCAGGAAGGCGGTGATGGTCTTGGCATCCCCTTCCAGGGGCACCA
Organism: Aeromonas sp. ZOR0002; assembly: GCF_963866995.1. NCBI lineage: Bacteria > Pseudomonadati > Pseudomonadota > Gammaproteobacteria > Aeromonadales > Aeromonadaceae > Aeromonas > Aeromonas sp. ZOR0002. Next base: position 3,404 of record NZ_CAWMFQ010000116.1, read on the forward strand.
CGAACCCGGGGATCCGTACCTCCTGATTGTCCAGCTTCTTGTTGACGCCCCCCACCGGCTGCGGTACCGAGGAGAAGTCGCCGTCATGGCTGACCTGGGGCGGTGGCAGCAGTTTTTCCCCCTCCGGGATGAGGATATCCCAGTCGATGGTCTTGTAATCTGCGGCCATGGCAGGCAGCACCAGCAGGCTGGCCAGCAGCGCCACTATTTTCCACTTCATCATCTGTTCTTCTCTCTTGGTCGGATGCGTCGGGTCAGACGCGAATGCTCATGCCGTCGCTCAGGCTGTAGCGGTAAGCGCGGGCGGCAGGCAGCAGCCCGATCACCATTCCCGCCAGCCAGACCAGGCCCAGCAGTTGCCACTCATAGGCGCTCGGCAGACCCAGGCTCATTTGCAGGCCATAGTGGCTGAGCAGCCAGGGGCTAGCAAGCCCCTGACCGAGATAGAGCGCGGCCACCCCGAGGGCGATGCCCGCCGTGGTGAGTGCCATCGCCTCCAGCGCCAACAGCAGGAAGAGGTGGGCAGGGCCCGCCCCCAGCGAGCGCAGAATGGCGAGCTCGCGGCGCCGCTCGTTGAGGCCGGCGAGCAGGGTGGTCAGCATGCCGATAAGGCCCGCCACCACCACGAAGCCCGCGATCACCGACAGGGCGGTCTCCGCCACGCTCATCAGCCCCCAGAGCTCCTGCAGGGCGGCTCCCGGCAAGATGGCCATCAGGGGCTCCCTGGGATAGGTGTTGACGCTGCGCTGCAACTGGAACGCCAGGATCCGGTTGCTCAGCCCCACCATGAAGGCGGTGATGGTCTTGGGGGTGAGATCCAGCGCCATCGCCTGTTCCGGGGTCACGTTCTTGCTGTGACGACCGGTGTCCCAGCCCAGGTGGATCGCCTCTATGCCCGCCAGCGGCACATGAATGGTGCGATCGATGGGGGTGCCGGTGGGGGCCAGGATCCCCACCACCTTGAACGGCATGTTGTCGTGCTGGCTGAACGAGGTGTTGCCGGCGCCATGGGCGATGACGATGGATTGATCCAGGTGATAGCCGAGCTTTTCGGCCACCTGGGCACCCAGCACCGCTTCAAACGGTGTTTCGAAGGGGCGGCCTTCGCGCAGGACGAGCGCCTGCTGCTTGCCGTACTTCAGGTGGGTGAAGTAGTCCCCGTTGGTGCCGAGCACGCGAAACCCCTTGTGGGAGTCGCCAAGGGAGAGGGGGATGGTCCAGGCGATACCGGGCCTGGCCTTGATGGCCTGGTAGGAGTCCCAGCCCACGTTGTTGGTGGGGTTGCCGATGCGAAACACCGAATAGAGCAGCAGGTTCACCTGGCCGGAGCGGGCGCCGACGATGAGATCGGTGCCGGAGACGGTGTTGGCGAAGCTGTCCCGTGCCTGACTGCGCACCCGCTCGACCCCGAGCAGCAGGGTGACGCTGATGGCGACGGCCAGCAGGGTGAGCCCGGCGGTGAGGCGACGGGCCCAGAGACTTTGCAGGGCGAGTTTCAGCATGAGAGCCTCCGCAGTGAAGGGGAGATGGCCGGACGGGCTGCGAGATGATGGCGTGTGGTCATGCCGCCCTCCGGTTGAGCTGTTGCAGGTTCTCCACCCGGGGGAAGAGGGGCTCCAGATAGGGATCGTGACTGACGAAGACCAGGGTAGATCCCTGCTTGTCGCACTCCTCGAACAGCAGCCGGATGAAGGCGGCCCGGTTGTCGGTGTCCAGGGCCGAGGTGGGCTCGTCGGCGATCACCAGAGGAGGGGAGCCTATCAGGGCGCGGGCGGCGGCGACTCGCTGCTGCTGGCCGATGCTGAGGGCGTGGACGGGGCGATGGAGCGCCTCATCCGGCAGTTGGAGTTCTGCCAGCAGGCGGCGCGCCTCCTGCTCGGGGCTCCCTGTCAGGCGGGCCCGCTTGGCGGGTGAAAAGGTGAGGGCAGCGGTGACGTTGTCCTGCACCGAGAGAAACGGCAGCAGATTGAACTGCTGGAAGATGTACCCCAGATTGGCCGCCCGGAACTGGTCACGGGCGCGGCCGGAAAGCCGGGCCAGGGGCTGGCCCAGCACCTCCAGGGTGCCGTGGTTGGCGGTCTGGATACCGGCCAGCAACCCGAGCAGGGTGGACTTGCCACAACCCGATGGGCCCTTGATGAAGACGCGCTCACCCTCGTGGATGCGAAGGGCGGGCAGATCGAGGACGGCTTCGTGACCCGGCCAGGCAAAGGCCAGATCACGGATCTCAACCACGGCATGTTTCATGGTGTTACCAGCCCAGTTTGTTGGCGGACGGAGTCAGTTCGGCGGCGGTCTGGCCGGTGGGCAGTATGCCCTGCACGCTCAGCTTCTCCAGGCTCGGGTAGAGGCTGAACAGGGTGGCCTCGAGACCGGTGAGCTTGGCCGGGGTAGCGCAGGTGTAGGTGTACATGGCCCCCATGTCCGCATGGCCCGCGTCGTCGTGATGGTGTTCATCGTGAGCGCCATCAGCCTTGTCGTGCTCGTGCTCGTGCTCGTGCTCGTGCTCATGGTCATGGTCATGGTCATGATCTTCCTTGGCGGCCTGCAGCTCCTGCTGGGTCAGCTTGCAGCCGGCGGCCGGGTCGAAACGGAAGAGGGCGTCGGGCTGCTGGAGGCGGGCCACCGCCTTGGCATACTGCGCTTTCTCCTCATCGGTGTTGGCGGCATGCTCGAAGCCCACCAGATCGGCGGCAGGGGCCTGCAACTCGATCATCAGCTGGTTGCCGTCGAGTACCAGGTTGAGGTGGCCGTGACCGTGCTCATGGGCACCGTGGCTGTGGCTTTCGTGTTCGTCGTGATGGGCCTGGGCGCCGAAGGCGGCAGCGGCCAGCAACAGGGTGACTGCTTTCATCGTTAATCCTTTTGAATAAATAGAGAAAAGATTGGTTCAAAAAAAGAAACAATGAAGGGGCGGCGGGGCGCGGATACGGCGATGTCCCGTGGTGCCGGTGGCCGCCCTCGGTTGGGGAGTGCCGATATACCGGTCGATGCCAAAGGAGAGGGGAGGGAGTACGGGGGTCGGCGTCAGTGCCAGCTTGCCATCCAGATGCAGGACGCAGAGGGTGCAGGCATGACTGTGATCGGGCAGGGCTGCTTCAAGGGGGTGCTGTGCCAGCGCCGGTTGCATCCACAACCAGCCCAGCAGCAACACCCAGATTGTCAGTGTGGAACGACCCATAGACCCTTGTGGAAAGGGCGCCATCAGCGCCCTTCTCTCTGATTCAGAGATGGGACTGGATGAGCCCCATCACCTTGGTTATCTCGGCGGCATCGAGCTGGCCATCTTTGGCAAACAGCACCTTGCCCTCTTTATCCAGCAGTATGATGGCCGAACTTTCCGGGGTGAGCGCCCAGGCGTTGCGGGCCATCCCCTTGGCATCCAGCACCATGGCGGACCAGGGGAACTCTTTCTTGCTGTCCTCGGCACTGCTCTTCACGAAACCGGACGTGCCCCAGATGGCGTCATTGCTGTTGATGATGGTGACGGTCTGGTACTTGTCGTGGGGCAGCTTGGCCGCCTTGATCGCCTCGATCATGGGGGCATTGAGCTCCTTGGCGCTGGAGCGCCCCGCGATGTGCTGGATCAGGAAGACCTTGCCGGTCAGGACCTTGCTCTGCCAGGGCTGATAGCTGATCTCCTTCTCCTTGAGCACCAGCTCCCCCTTGTCGCTGATGTTGACCAGCGGCACCAGGGTTGATTCCTTGATGTTGTGGGCCATGACCAGGGTTGGCAGCAGCGCCAGAGTAAGCACGAGATGTTTCATCCAGATGACACTCCTTTGTGATGTTATAACGATTTTTGGGTCGAGGGAATGGGACCCTGAACATCCTAAACTGATCGGATCTGTTTAAAAAGTGTTAAATAATGCAGGGTGCGACGGTGATCTTGTCAACATGGGCGCCATCCCCCAATGATGGCGGCAAGGATGGCATGTCATCCATCAAAAGCAAGTGATGGTCAGAAGAGGCTAGTAGAGCGGTTCGCTGATCAAGGGAATCTGGGCCATGGTCATCTGCTGGGCCAGCAGGGGAGAACCGGTGAGCAGCACGTGGCGCTGATTGCCGATCACCAGGGTGTCTCCCTCAAGGCCGCTGTCGGCCGTGATGGCGAGCCAGGCCGGCGAGACGCTGCCGATGCTGATGTTCGGATAGATGATGCTGAGACTGTACTGGGGCGCCAGCTCCGCCAGCAGACTGGCCATGAGCAGCGCCTTCTCGTCGCTGTCGGCCTTGTTGTCCTGCAGGGCCTGCAAGGGCGGAGCGAAGTGGTCCATCTGCTCGGGCGGGGTGGGGATGCCGCTCAGCCACTCCTGCAGCAGGATGACGCTGGTGGCGAGATCCTTGGCCGAAAACTGCTGTGCCAGGGGTTTGAGGTCTCCCTTGAACTGATAGAACAGCTGGGAGTAGTTGGGGCGCACGCAGGGCAGTTTCTGATTGGCCGGGTGCACGCAGGGCTGGACCCGCATCTCGTAGAAGGCGTCCTCCTGATATTGCCGGTAGGCCTGCCAGAACTGGGCGGATTCGAGGCTGCTGTCGTGCAGGGTAAAGGCCTGTTCCAGGTTGCGGAACTTGGTGGCCGTCTCCGGGCTGTGCTGGTTGATCTGGTTGATGCTGTTGTAGAGGCGCGGACTGATGTAGGAGTAGAGTGTTTCCAGCGGGAAGTTGAGGGCGGTGTCGAGCTGTGTCATCTCGTGACGGCTGGCTGAAAAGGTGCGCTCATCCGCCGTCAATTGCAGGTGCTTTTGCTGACCATCCGCAGATTGCCACTGCCAGCTCAGGTTGATCTCGTTGGCCTGCGCCATGGTGCCGAAGAGCAGACTGCACAGAAAGCCTTGTGCCAGTTTCATGGTGCGCCTCCGCCTGGGTTGATAATAAACAACTAGGTGAGTGACCGGCATCTGGATTGGTCTGGTGACAGATATATTGGTAATTATCTGATCTGACTTTAAATTTAATTCAGGAAATAAGTCATGGGGGAAATCATCATGAAGCTTGTTTCACGGTTTCTGCTGATATTGGTGGCCACGCCAGCGCTGGCGGGGCAGGTCATCGTCAATCAGGGATTGTCCAGCGCGGATACCTTCGCCCTGCGGGATCAGCTGGCCCGGGAGCATGAATGGCAGGAGTGGCTGCGCTTCCAGCAGGCCATCAAGTGGCTGGAGGTGCTGCCGGTCAACTGCGATCTGGTGGGAGGTGCCGGTCAGGAATATCGCTGCGGTGATGACTATTACCGCCCCTATCGGCAAAACGGGCGCGACCTCTATATCCAGGGGGATCCCCCCGGAGTGTCCCCGCAACGACCAATAAAAAAGGCGCCATAAGGCGCCCTTTTTGCGAGGAATACGCTTATTTTGCAGCGTAACGCTCGGCAGAGGTCTTGATCTCGGCTTCGGCAGCGGCCTTGTCGCCCCAACCTTCCACCTTGACCCACTTGCCCGCTTCCAGCTCTTTGTAGCGCTCGAAGAAGTGCTGGATCTGAGCTTTTAGCAGCTCGGGCAGATCGTTCACATCCTGGATGTGATCGTACTGCTTGGTCAGCTTGGAGTGGGGAACGGCCACGATCTTGGCGTCTTCGCCAGATTCGTCGGTCATCTTCAGCACGCCGACCGGGCGGCAACGGATGACGGAGCCGGCCAGCAGCGGGTAGGGAGTCGGAACCAGCACGTCGACCGGATCCCCGTCCAGGGACAGGGTGGCGTTCACATAACCGTAGTTGCACGGGTAGAACATCGGGGTGGACATGAAACGGTCAACGAAGATGGCGCCGCTGTCCTTGTCGACTTCGTATTTGATCGGGTCGGCGTTCTGCGGGATTTCGATGATGACGTAGATGTCGTCAGGCAGGCTCTTGCCGGCCGGTACCAGGTTCAGGCTCATGACGTTTCCTTTGAGTGTTGGAGTCAAGTTTGCAGGCCGACATTATAGCGATGTCCCGTCAAATGACCATATTTCAAGGGCCGGGTGGCGTGGCGGAGGGTGGCTTTTCCCCGCGCTTGCCCGATTTCTGTCGTCTGCGGGCGCGGATGCCTTCGCTCCCCATGGGCGCGGCTTGTGCCACCGGGTCAACAGACCCTAGAATGCGCACTCCCTTTACTGGAAAAGGCAGCGGTATGCACATTCACATTCTCGGGATCTGCGGCACCTTCATGGGTGGTCTGGCGGTGTTGGCAAAACAGCTTGGCTATCGGGTGACCGGCTCCGACGCCAACGTCTATCCCCCCATGAGCACCCAGCTCGAGCAACAGGGCATCGAACTGACCGAAGGCTACGACCCCTCCCAGCTCGATCCGGCGCCGGATCTGGTGGTGATCGGCAATGCCATGAGCCGTGGCAACCCCTGTGTGGAGTATGTGCTGGATCGCAATCTGCCCTACATATCCGGCCCTCAGTGGCTGCTGGAGCACGTGCTGAAGGATCGCTGGGTGCTGGCCGTCGCGGGCACCCATGGCAAGACCACCACCGCCAGCATGCTGGCCTGGGTGCTGGAGTATGCCAAGCTGGAACCCGGTTTCCTCATAGGCGGCGTGCCGGGCAACTTCCCGGTTTCCGCCCGTCTCGGCTCGGCTCCCTTCTTTGTGATTGAAGCGGACGAATATGACTGCGCCTTTTTCGACAAGCGATCCAAGTTTGTCCACTACCACCCGCGCACCCTGGTGATGAACAACCTGGAGTTCGACCACGCTGACATCTTCCCGGATCTCGCCGCCATCCAGCGCCAGTTCCACCACCTGATGCGCACCGTGCCGAGCAACGGCCGGGTGCTCTTCCCCAAAGGTGATGACAACCTTACCGCCGTGCGCGAGATGGGCTGCTGGAGCGAGGTGGAGCTGGTGGGCCAGGACGACGCCAAGTGGAAGGCGGTGAAGCTGGCCGATGACGGCTCCGCCTTCGAGGTGTGGCTGGATGGCGTGAAACAGGGGGAGGTGCACTGGGAGTGCATCGGAGAGCACAACGTCAACAACGGTCTGATGGCCATCGCCGCCGCCCGCCATGTCGGTGTCATGGTGGAGCACGGGATCAACGCCCTCTGCCAGTTCAAGTCCCCCAAGCGGCGCATGGAGCTGAAAGGGGAAGTGGCCGGCATCAGCGTCTACGATGACTTCGCCCACCACCCCACCGCCATCGAGACCACTCTGGGCGGCCTGCGCGCCAAGGTGGGCAAGGCCCGCATCCTGGCGGTGCTGGAGCCCCGCTCCAACACCATGAAGCTCGGGGTTCACAAGGAGGAGCTGGCCGGTTGCTTCGATGGTGCCGACGAGGTGTTCTTCTTCCAGCCCCCCAACATCGGCTGGGATCTGGGGGAGGTGACGGCCCACATGACCCGGCCTGCCCGGGTATTCGAGGCCCTTGATGCCCTGATTGGCGCCCTGGTGGCCGAGAGCCGCCCAGGGGATCATATTCTGATCATGAGCAACGGCGGGTTCTGCGGCATTCACGACAAGCTGATCGCCCGCCTCAAGGAGCTGCAGAGCGCATCATGAACAAGGCCATCACCCTGGCGCTGACCGGCGCCTCCGGCGCTCCCTATGCCCTGCGCCTGCTGGAATGCCTGGTGCAGGCGGACTATCGGGTCTTCCTGCTCGCCTCCTCGGCGGCGAGAGTTGTGCTCAAGACCGAGCAACAGCAGGATTGGCCGGGCTCCCCCAGGGAGCTGTCGGCGTACCTCTGTCGCCAATATGGTGCCAAAGAGGGTCAGATCGTCGCCTGCGGCAAGGAGGAGTGGTTCTCGCCGGTGGCTTCCGGCTCGGCGGCCCCCAAACAGATGGTGGTCTGCCCCTGCTCCATGGGCACCGTCTCGGCGATCGCCAACGGCACCTCGGACAGCCTGCTGGAGCGGGCGGCGGACGTGGTGATCAAGGAGCGAGGCCAGCTCATCCTGGTGCCCCGGGAGAGCCCCTTCTCGGCGATCCATCTGGAGAACATGCTCAAGCTTGCCCGTCTTGGCGTGACCATCATGCCGGCGGCGCCAGGGTTCTACCATGAACCGAAAAGCATCGAGGATCTGGTGGACTTCATGGTCGCCCGCATCCTCGACCACCTGGGTGTCGAGCATGAGTTGACCAGTCGCTGGGGTTATGCCAGCCACTGATACGGCGGGGAGCGGACAAAAAAGCGGCG
>NZ_CAWMFQ010000117.1:0-2582 GCF_963866995.1 Aeromonas sp. ZOR0002
CCTCGTCGCCCGCCACTTCCCGAACGGCCTCACGGCGGCGGCCCTGGCCAAGGCGCCGGCGGTGGCCTTCGATCAGCGCGACGACATGCACATCAGCTACATGGCCCGTCATTTCGCCCTCCCCCCCGGTGGCTACCCCTGCCACACGGTGCGATCCTCCGAGGCCTTCGTCGCCATGGCGGAGCAGGGGCTGGCCTGCTGCCTCATCCCGGAATTGCAGATCCGCCAGCAACTGGAAGAGGGGCGCCTGCTCGATCTCAACCCGGATCACCACCTGGTCGAGCAGCTCTACTGGCACCGCTGGGTGCTGGAGCGGGGGCTGCACAAGCAGATATCCCAGCGCCTGATCCAGCAGGGGCGACGGGCACTGCAACCCCGTTGAGGGGGCCATTCACCTTGGCTTTGGGGGGGTAAAAACGTATAGTGCTGGGCGATTAACCATCAGGTCTCCACTCAGGTTCCCCATTTATGTTCCAAGACAATCCGCTGCTGGCCCAGCTCAAGCAACAAATCCGCGAAAACATCCCCAAGAAAGAGGGTGTGATCCGCGCCTCCGATCGGGGCTTCGGCTTCCTGGAGGTCGATGAGAAGACCAGCTATTTCGTGCCGCCTCCCTACATGAAGAAGGTGATGCACGGTGACCGGGTGAGCGCCCTGATCCGCACTGAAAAAGAGAAAGAGGTGGCCGAGCCGGATGCCCTGCTGGAGCAGGCCGTCACCCGCTTCGTCGGCCGCGTCAAGATGTTCCGCGACCGCCTCAACGTGGTGCCCGACCACCCCCTCATCAAGGACGCCATCAAGGCCCGCGCCAAGAAGGGTCTGGACGAGAAATCCTTCAAGGAAGGGGACTGGGTGGTTGCCACCCTCAAGCGCCATGCCCTGGTGGACGGCAACTTCTCCGCCGAGATCACCCAGCTCATCGCCACCCAGGAAGATCACAACGTGCCCTGGTGGGTGGTGCTGGCGCGCCACAACCTGGCCCAGATTGAACCGGCGGACCTGCCGGAGTGGAAGGTGATCGAAGAGGAAGAGCTGCCCCGCCGGGATCTGACCCAGGTTCCCTTCTTCACCATCGACGGTGCCAAGACCAAGGACATGGACGATGCCCTGGCCATCACCAAGCTGGAGAACGGCTGGGAGCTGCTGGTGGCCATCGCCGACCCGACCGCCTATGTGGCCGAGGGGAGCGAGCTGGACAAGGAGGCCGCCCAGCGCGCCTTCACCGTCTACATGCCGGGCCGCAACGTACCCATGATCCCGCGCACCCTCTCCGACGAGCTCTGCTCCCTGAAAGAGGGCGAGGAGCGCAACACCCTGTGTGCCCGTCTGCTCATCGCCGAGGACGGCCTGCTGCTGGAGGAGACCGAGTTCTTCGCCGCCCGCATCAATTCCCATGCCCGTCTCAGCTATGACGACGTCTCCGACTGGGCCGAGCACGGCAAAGCGCTGGATATCGACGTCGGCGTCCTGGCCCAGCTGCCGCTGATGAAGGCGATGACGGAGGCCCGCATCAAGTGGCGTACCGAGCACGCCCTGGTGTTCCCGGACAGACCCGACTACGACTTCGAGCTGGGTGAAGACGGCGAAGTGCTGGCCATCCACGTGGAGCCGCGCCGCATCGCCAACCGCATGGTGGAAGAGTCGATGATCGCCGCCAACATCTGCGCCGGCCGCGTGCTGGGCAAAGAGGTCGGCTACGGCATCTTCAACGTCCACACCGGCTTTGACGAGGAGTCCCTGGACGGCGCCATCGAGCTGCTCAAGACCGCCGAGGCCCCGTTCGAGAAGGAAGATATCGCCAGCCTCTCCGGCTTCTGCGCCCTGCGCCGCTGGATAGACAACCTGGACACCCGCTGGCTGGACGGCAAGATCCGCCGCTTCCAGAGCTATGCCCTGATGTCCGCCGAACCGGGCGCCCACTACGGCCTGGGTCTGGATGCCTACGCCACCTGGACCTCCCCCATCCGCAAATACGGCGACATGGTCAACCATCGCCTGCTCAAGGCGGTCATCGCCGGCAAGACCCCGGGTGAGCGCCCCAGCCTGGAGCTGACCGAGCACCTGACCGCCTGCCGCCGCCTGCACCGCATGGTGGAGCGCGACATCGGCGACTGGCTCTATGTGCGCTACCTCAAGGCCGATGCGGGCACCGACAAGGTGTTCAACGCCGAGATCATCGACGTGATGCGCGCCGGCCTCAAGCTGCGCCTGCAGGAGAACGGCGCCGTGGTGTTCATGCCCGCCCGCCATATCCTGGACAACAAGGATCGGCTGGAGTGCAACTGGGACAACGGCCGCGTCTATCTGGACAAGACCGAGGTGGTCTACGAGCTCGGCCAGATCATCGAGGTGAAGCTGACCGAAGCGGTTGAAGAGACCCGCTCCCTCATCGCCAAGCCGGCGGTGGATCTGGTGCCGGGTCCGGCGCCGGTCGCTCCTGCCAGCGAGGCCGATGCCGCGCCTGCCGACGAGGCCCCCAAGACGCAGTGATCCCCCTGCTTGTCTGCTCTGCAAAAGCCCGCATCCTGCGGGCTTTTTTTAGGCGCTGTCCCAATTACATGTTGAAAGGCTAACCTTGAAGT
>NZ_CAWMFQ010000118.1:0-16601 GCF_963866995.1 Aeromonas sp. ZOR0002
TGTCCAGCCGCATACGCGCCGCCGCCGACGAGATGGCGCTGCTCACCGAGACCTTCCTGCTGCTGGGACGCAAGGAGGCCGTGGAACGCCCGCCCCAGCAGGTGGCGCCGCTCATTCGCCGGGAGCTGACCCGCCTCGCCCCCCTGCTGCAACGGGAGACGCTGGACATTCGCCTGCAACTGGACGAGGAGAGCGAGGTGCATGCCCCCCTCTCCCTGCTCGCCATCGCCCTCGGCAACCTCTTGAAAAACGCCCTGAGCTACGCCGAGGGGCACATCGAGATCACCCTGCACGAGCAGGTGCTCACCATCAGCAACCCCACCGCCGCCGCGCCGGATCAGATCCTCGGCTACGGCTGCGGTCTCACCATCATCCAGCGCATCTGCGAGAAGCTGGGCTGGCAGATTGAGACCCACCTGGTGGATGGCATCTTCAGCGCCCGGCTGGTGATGATCCCCGGCGCCCCCGGGGCGGCATAGCCCCCTCATCCCCGGCCCTTCTCCCCGGCTGTTCAACACAACGGGAGAAGGGAGACACTTCCCGGCAAGCCCGCTGCCTTCCAGCCCACCCGCCAGATAGCAACAAGGCGCCCGAGGGCGCCCTGTGTTTACCTGTCTGACACTCGTTTGGGACTCATTCCGCCGGCTTGTGCTTGCGGCTCGCCTTGAGCTCGAGGAACTCGATGATCTTGCCCGCCACGTCCTTGCCGGAGGCGGCTTCCACCCCTTGCAGGCCGGGGGAGGAGTTCACCTCCAGCACCAGCGGGCCGCGGGCGCTACGCAGAATATCCACCCCGGCCACGTCCAGCCCCATGATCTTGGCGGCCTGCACGGCGGTGGCACGCTCTTCCGGCGTGATCTTGATGGCTTCGGCGGTGCCGCCCCGGTGCAAGTTGGAGCGAAACTCCCCCGGCTGGGCCTGGCGGCGCATGGCGGCCACCACCTTGCCGTTGACCACCAGGCAGCGGATATCGGCGCCGTTGGCCTCGCGGATGTACTCCTGCACCAGGATGTTGTTGTTGGTCTGGATAAAGGCCTCGATGACGCTCTCGGCGGCCTTCTGGGTCTCGCACAGCACCACGCCAATCCCCTGGGTGCCCTCCAGCAGCTTCACCACCAGGGGGGCGCCCCCCACCATGGTGATGAGATCCGGTACGTCGTGGGTGCTGTGGGCATAGCCGGTCACCGGCAGGCCGATGCCGTGGCGAGAGAGCAGCTGCATGGCGCGCAGCTTGTCCCGGGAGCGGGAGATGGCCACCGAGCTGTTGAGAGCCATGGTGCTCATCATCTCGAACTGGCGCAGCACGGCGGTGCCATAGAAGGTGATGCTGGCACCGATGCGCGGGATCACTGCGTCATAGCTCTCCAGCTCCCGTCCTTCGTAATGGATGGAGGGGCTGTGGGAGGCGATGTTCATGTAGCAGCGCAGGGTGTCGAGCACCTCGACCTGATGCCCACGGGCCCGGGCCACCTCGACCAGACGGCGGGTGGAGTAGTTGTTGGGCTCACGGGATAAAATGGCAATATTCATGGAAATGGCAGACCTGATAATCGGACTGGAGAGTATAAGGTGCCATGAACGACTGGCAACGCCAATCCTTTCCCCTCACCATGCGCGGTTCTGCAAGACGGCGCCAGCCACCAGCCCTCATGCCGGATGGCGCACAGCGACGTCAATGGGGGCCGCGCAGCCCTTGTTGCAACTCAAGCAGCAGGGCGACCTCCTGCAAACGGCGCGCCGTGGTGCCGGCCCAGCCTCCCAAAGGCACGGGGACCAGCAGGGTCTGGGCGATGCAGTGGCGATAGAGGGGCCCCTCATGTTGCCAGCCCCGCATCCCGTCGACGTCGTGATGGTGCAGCCACTCCAGGTTGCCGCGGCGAAGCAGCTCGATGCGCCGCCCGTCTTTGAAGTGCAGGCAAAGCCCCTTCTTCTCCACCCCGGGACCGGCATACTTGTCGAGCCAGAGGGTCAGGGGCACCCCTGCCGCCTCGCCGCGCAGGCAGGCCCGCCCCTCGGCGGTCTCCAGATCCCCGCGCCGGATGGGCTGCCCCAGCCGGTCGCAGACGCCCTCCGCGATCAGGTGCAGGCGGTCGTCCCCACCCAGGGCCACCAGCAGCTCCCGGATCATCGCCAGCAGATGGGTACCGATGTCGAGGATCACCCCGTCTGGATGGCGCAGGACCCGCCGATCCGGCTCCCCGGTGGCGAAGTTGAGGGCATACGGATCACCCGCCTCGTCCAGGCCGCAGGGTTCCAGCAAAAAGCCCTCCACCGCGCTGATATCGGCGAGGGTGGCCAGCCCGACCCCGGCGCCCTCTGGTTCCCGAGGCTGCCAGCCTTCATCCAGTTTGCCGCTCAGCAGCAACTGCTGGACGGCATTGCGGGCCATCCAGTGATCCAGCGCCAGCACCCTGGCTGCGACCTCGGGGTCCGCCAGCAGGGCGTGCAGACGATCGTGCTGGGCCAGGGTGGCCACCACGGGTTTCTCCACCAGGATGAGGGGAATGGCACTGGCTAGTGCCTGCTCCAGCACAGGCAGATGCAGCAGGGAAGGCGTGGCGATCACCAGCCGATCCAGGGGTTCGGCCAGCAGGGCTTCCAGGGTCGGCGCAGACATGACGCCGGGCAGGGTGATGGCGGGATCAAAACCCCATATCTTGGGATTTTCCGCCAGTGCGGCGAGTGCAGGCAGATAGGCTGTCTGCACCACGGCCCCCAGACCGACAAATCCAATCTTCATGGCAACCTCGATATGGCGTGCGTACCCGGCGTCTGCCCCGCACCGTGTGAGGCGGGGCAGACGGGGATCAATGCAGGTTGGGCCCCAGCCAGCGTTCGGCCTCTGCCAGGGTCATCCCCTTGCGCATGGCGTAGTCTTCCACCTGATCCTGCTGGATCTGGGCCACGGCGAAGTATTTGCTCTCGGGGTGGGAGAAGTACCAGCCGGATACCGCCGCCCCCGGCCACATGGCGTAGGACTCGGTGAGCTGCATACCGATGGCCTGCTCCACCCCCAGCAGCTCCCAGATGCTCCCCTTCTCGGTGTGCTCCGGGCAGGCCGGGTAGCCCGGCGCCGGACGTATCCCCTGGTAATTTTCGCGGATAAGCTCTTCGTTGCTGAGCGCCTCGTCCGGGGCATAGCCCCAGTGCACTTTGCGCACCTGCTCGTGGAGGTATTCGGCAAAGGCCTCGGCGAGGCGATCGCACACCGCCTGGATGAGAATGGCGTTGTAGTCGTCGTGGTCCGCCTTGTAGGCCTTGGCGATGGCCTCCTCGCCGATGCCGCCGGTCACCGCGAAGGCGCCGATCCAGTCGGGCTTGCCGCTCTCCTTCGGCGCCACATAGTCCGCCAGACAGTAGTTGGGGAAGCCCTGCTTCTCGCTCTGCTGGCGCAGGTGGTGCAGCACCTTGCGCACCTGGGTGCGGGTCTCGTCGGTGTAGACCTCGATGCTGTCCCCCACGGCGTTGGCGGGGAACAGGCCGACGATACCGGCGCAGCGCACGCTCTGCTCCTTCTCCAGCTGATCCAGCATGGCGTTGGCGTCGGCGTAGAGGCGCGTCGCCTCCTCCCCCACCACCTCATCTTCCAGGATGCGGGGGAACTTGCCCGCCAGCTCCCAGCTCAGGAAAAACGGCGTCCAGTCGATGTAGGGGCGCAGCACAGAGATGGGCACGTTTTCGAAGGTCTGCACGCCGGGCTCCCGGGGCGCCGGGGGCTCATAGCCCACCCAGTCCAGCTGATGGCGGTTGGCGCGGGCATGGGCCAGGCTGACCGGCTTGGAGCGCGGCTGCTTGCGGGCATGCTGATCCCGGGCAATCTCGTACTCCTTGTCGATGCGGGCGACGAAGGCGGGCTTGAGCTCCGGGCTCAGCAGGCTCTGGGCCACCCCCACGGCGCGGGAGGCGTTGGAGACATAGACCACGGGCTCGGAGTAGTTCTGCTCTATCTTCACCGCGGTGTGGGCCTTGGAAGTGGTGGCTCCGCCGATGAGCAGCGGCAGCTTGAACCCCTGACGCTCCATCTCCTTTGCTACGTGCACCATCTCGTCCAGGGACGGAGTGATGAGGCCCGACAGGCCGATGATGTCGGCGTTCACTTCCCGGGCCGTCTTGAGGATGGTCTCGCAGGAGACCATGACCCCGAGATCCACGATCTCGAAGTTGTTGCACTGGAGCACCACCCCGACGATGTTCTTGCCGATGTCGTGCACGTCGCCCTTGACGGTGGCCAGCACGATTTTGCCGTTGCTGGAACCGCCGGACTTCTCCGCCTCGATGTAGGGCTGCAGGTAGGCCACCGCCCGCTTCATCACCCGGGCCGACTTCACCACCTGGGGCAGGAACATCTTGCCGGCGCCGAACAGATCTCCCACCACGTTCATGCCATCCATCAGCGGCCCCTCGATGACGTGCAGCGGCTTCTCGGCCTGGGCGCGCGCCTCCTCGGTATCCTCCTCGATGAAATCAGTGATCCCCTTGACCAGGGCGTGTTCGAGCCGCTTGCCCACCGGCCAGCTGCGCCACTCCTGATCCCGCGGATCCTCCGCCTGGGCACCCGCGCCGCGATACTTCTCTGCGATGGCCAGCAGCGCCTCGGTGGCGTTGTCGTTGAGGTTCAGCACCACCGCCTCGACCTTCTCTTTGAGCTCGGCCGGGATGTCTTCGTAGATGGCAAGCTGGCCCGCGTTGACGATCCCCATGTCCATGCCGTTCCTGATGGCGTGGTAGAGGAAGACGGCGTGGATGGCTTCGCGCACCGGCTCGTTACCACGGAAGGAGAAGGAGACGTTGGAGACGCCGCCGGAGATCATGGCGTGGGGCAGGTGCTCCTTGATGTCCTTCACCGCTTCGATGAAGTCCACCGCGTAGTTGTTGTGCTCGTCGATGCCGGTCGCCACCGCGAAGATGTTGGGGTCGAAGATGATGTCTTCCGGCGGGAAGCCGACGCGGTCCACCAGAATGCGGTAGGCGCGCTGGCAGATCTCGAACTTGCGGGCCCGAGTATCGGCCTGGCCCACCTCGTCGAACGCCATGACGATGACGGCGGCGCCGTAGCGGCGCAGCAGTTTCGCCTGCTCGATGAATTTGTCCTCCCCCTCCTTCATGGAGATGGAGTTGACCACCGGCTTGCCCTGCACGCACTTGAGGCCCGCCTCCAGCACCTCCCACTTGGAGGAGTCGATCATCACCGGCACCCGGGCGATGTCCGGTTCCCCGGCGATGAGGTTCAGGAAGCGCACCATGGCCGCCTCGGCGTCCAGCATCCCCTCATCCATGTTGATGTCGATGATCTGGGCGCCGTTTTCCACCTGCTGCTTGGCCACATCCAGGGCCTCGTCGTAGAGCCCTTCTTTTATCAAGCGCTTGAACTTGGCCGAGCCGGTGACGTTGGTCCGCTCACCCACGTTCACGAACATGGAGTCCGCCGTGATGATGAGAGGCTCCAGGCCCGACAACCGACAGGCCACCGGCAGATCCGGCAGGGCGCGGGGTGTGATGCCCGCCACGGCGTCCGCCATGGCGCGGATGTGGGTCGGGGTGGTGCCGCAGCAGCCGCCCACCAGGTTGAGAAAGCCGCTCGAAGCCCACTCGCGGATATGCTCCGCCATCTCGACCGCGTCCAGATCGTACTCGCCAAACGCATTGGGCAGACCGGCGTTGGGGTGGGCGCTGACATGGGTCTCGCTGATGCGGGACAGCTCCTCCACGTATTGGCGCAGCTCGTCCGGCCCCAGCGCACAGTTGAGGCCGAAGGAGACCGGTTTGACGTGGCGAAGGGAGTGGTAGAAGGCCTCGGTGGTCTGGCCCGAGAGAGTACGACCGGAGGCGTCCGTGATGGTGCCGGAGATCATCACCGGCAGGCTGTAACCCAGCTCCTCGAACACCAGGTCCACCGCGAAGGCGGCCGCCTTGGCGTTGAGGGTGTCGAAGATGGTCTCGATCAGGATGATGTCGGCACCGCCCTCGATGAGGGCGTGGGTCGATTCGGTGTAGGCGGCCACCAGCTCGTCATAGGTGACGTTGCGCTTGCCCGGATCGTTCACGTCCGGCGAGATGGAGGCGGTACGGTTGGTGGGGCCCAGAACCCCTGCCACAAAGCGCGGTTTCGCCGGGTCCTTGGCGGTCCACTCGTCCGCCACGGCGCGGGCCAGGCGGGCCGCCTCCCGGTTTATCTCGGCCGAGAGCGCTTCCATCTCGTAGTCCGCCATGGCGATGCGGGTGGCGTTGAAGGTGTTGGTCTCGAGGATGTCGGCCCCGGCGGCACAATACTGGTCGTGGATCTCGCGAATGACGGCGGGACGGCTCAACACCAGCAGGTCGTTGTTGCCCTTGATGTCGGTATGCCAGTCGGCAAACCGCTCCCCCCGATAGTCCGCCTCACCGAGTTTGTAACCCTGGATCATGGTGCCCATGGCCCCGTCGATGATCAGGATCCGCTCCTTGAGACAGGCTTCCAGCCTGGCTGTGACATCCGCTTTCTTGTTCGACTCTCTGCTCGACACCGCTCGTACCCCTTACATCCATGCAACTGCGTGATGCCCATCCTAGCAGCAATCAAATTAAATGGAAATCTAGCCGTCTATCTGTCCGTGATGACGATTAAATATAACCATAAATAGGTAATGAGCATGATCTAACCCGGGAGTACCCTATGCCCGTCCTCAAGAGGGATACGTGCTTGCTGTTTACCAAAGAGAAAAATAACTATGAGCGTCTACTACACACTCTGCTTCCTGGCAGCGTTGGCGATCTTCATCGCCTTTGCCAACCAGTATGTTGTGAAGATCCAGACCACCATCGCCATCACTGCGGGCTCCATGCTGATCTCCGCGCTGCTGGTGCTGTTTGGCAAACTGGGTTGGTTCAATCTGGAGCCTCTCGCCATCAAGACCATGGAGAGCATCGACTTCCAGAACTTCCTGTTGAAGGGGATCCTGGGCTTCCTGCTGTTCGCCGGCGGGCTTGGCATCAACCTCAAGGCGTTGCGTAGCCAGAAGTGGGAAATCACCATTCTGGCCATAGCCGCCACCCTGCTCTCCACCTTCCTCATCGGCTACGGCTTCTGGTTCATCGCCAAGCTGCTGGGCTGGGACCTGCCGCTGGTCTACTGCATGCTGTTCGGCGCGCTGATCTCCCCCACTGACCCGATTGCCGTACTGGCCATCGTCAAGAAGATGAAGGCACCACCCCAGATCGCCATCCAGATCGAGGGGGAATCCCTGTTCAACGACGGTGTTGGCCTCGTCATCTTCGCTACCGTGTTTGCCGTGGCCTTTGGCGGTGTGGAGCCCACCTTCGGCAGCGTGGCCGGTCTGTTCCTGCATGAGGCCCTCGGCGGCATCCTGTTCGGGGCCGTGCTGGGCCTCATCGCCCACGTGATGATCAGCGCCACCGACGACGGCTCCCTGGAGCTGCTGCTGACCCTCTGCATCCCGACCGCGGGCTTCGCCTTCGCCAACATGATCGGCGTCTCCGGCGCCCTGGCCATGGTGGTGACCGGCATCATGATCGGCAACTGGACCCGTCATTCCGGCTTCTCCGAGCAGAGCCAGCACCACCTGGATCACTTCTGGGAGTTGATGGATCAGTTCCTCAACGCCCTGCTGTTCCTGCTGATCGGTCTGGCACTGGTGCTGCTGGATCTGGCCTGGCGCGACTGGATCCTGCTGGTCATCGCGGTACCGCTCTGCCTGGCCGCCCGCTTCATCAGCGTCTCCCTGCCCTATGTGGCGTTCCGCAAGTTCCGCAGCTACAACACCTTCTCGGTGCGCATCCTCACCTGGGGCGGCCTGCGTGGCGGCCTGGCCATGGCCATGGCCCTGGCACTGCCATCCGGTGTCATGATGATCCCGGAGCACAACGTCGATCTGCGCCAGGTGATCCTGGTGATGACCTACTCGGTGGTGATGTTCTCCATCGTGGTACAGGGTATGACCATTACCCCCATGATCACCGCCGCCAAGAAGGCCTGTGGCGACGCCTGAGCCCGTCCCTGACCGGCAATGAAAAGGGCTCCCTCGGGAGCCCTTTTGCCGTCCCCGTGGCAGTGAAAAACAGGGAATGACTGGGTGAACGCACAATTAGTGTTTGCTTTTTACACATTTCGAGGAGAGAATGCGCGCCGGCTAGTTAATCAGCCCTGATTATGTTCGCAATGCTTCACCTCACGATGAATCCTGCCAGTACCCGCATAACCTTCTTCTGATTTACTCGCCTTGAGAACCGTTCAGGCTGTCTGCCTGCGTTGCCCGGCTCTCACGGTGCAGACCCGATCTGCCCACTCCCAAGTAGCATCATGCATCCGCGTGGTCCTTGGCGCCTTCCTTGAAAGTGCAGACGCCCCTGAACCGGGCTGGGTATTCCTGCGCGCTCGTCCGCCATCGTGCTGACCGCGCCCATTGACCTGACATTTGCCAATACAAGGAGCAAACACTTAATTTATATAGAGAAATACCATGATGAAACACGTACAGATCCGCAAACCCCTGCGTCGCAGCAAACCCATCAACCTGCCCGTGCAAGAGCACGACGACGATGCGTTCCTGATCCAGTTCAGCACCCGCTTCAGCGGCGGCTTCGCCATCTCCTGTGATGGCATCGCCGGCGAGTTCTCCATCGAAGAGCTCAACTGATCCTGCCTGCCCAGGCAGCGCCCGATGCAGACAGGCCGCAACTCACGGCGGCCTCCTTGCCTGACGTCATAGTCTGCATGGCCCCACCACCCGAGCGATGACTAGACCCCGCAAGTCTCCTTGTCCGGCGCCTCCAGCAGCAGGCACTCCTCCTCGCCGGCTCCCAGCCTGACCCGTTTGCCCTGACTCAGCCCCAGCTTGGCGAGTAGCCGGACCGAGCGCTCATTGCCCGGGGTGACGATGGCGACCACCCGCTCGATGCCGAGCCGTTCACGGCCATCTGCCATGGCCGCCCGCGCGGCTTCGATGGCATAGCCCTGGCCGCGCCAGGCGGGCAGGAAGGCATAGCCGATGTCTTCACAGGGCAGGGTATCGCGCTTGATCAGACCGCAGATGCCGAGCCTGGCCCCGTCTTCCCGCCGTACCACCAGATAGAGTCCGTGACCGTGGCGGGCATAACTGACCGCAGGCCCCTGCTGGATGTAGTTTTCGGCATCCGCCAGGGTACGCACCCCGCGATCGCCGATGTAGCGGTGAAAATCACCATCGTTGAGCAGTTCGAGAATGAAGGGGGCATCGACAATGGTCAGTTCGCGCAGTTCCAGGCGCTCGGAGAGGATCATGACATGGGCTCGTTCGGCAGAGAGAGTGTCCAAGACTGCTCCCGCCCCGCTTCCTTGGCAAGACCCGGACGATATTTTCGCCCCCGGGAGCCGCGTCCCCGCTATACTGCCCACCCCATGGAACAGGCAGGAGAACGGCCATGACCGATACCCCCGAATTTTTTGATGAAGAGACACTGCTGGAGATGGTGGAGAACCAGCTCGCCGACGGCCACCCCCTCCAGGTGAAAGCCACCCTGATGCGCCTGGTGATGAAGGGCACCCCGCGGGAAGAGGCGCTGCAATACATCGCCTGCGCCCTGGGCGCCGAACTCATGGCCATGGAAGCCGAACAGGGCCCCTTCAACCTCGTCCGTTACGGCGAGTTTCTCGACAGCCTGCCCGAGATGCCCTGGGCCGAATGACCCGGGCCGATTAGGCAAGCCCCGGCGCCAGCCATTATCATTACTGCCACCACCAATGACGGGAGTATGGGGATATGCGCTGGCAAGATCGCCGTGAGAGCAACAATGTGGAAGACCGACGCCAGCAAGGCGGCAACGGAGGTGGCGGCCTGCCCATCGGCGGCAAGGGGCGCCTTATCCTGCTGGTGGTGGTCATGGTGGCGGGGTACTACGGCGTGGACCTCGGCCCCCTGCTGCAGGATCCGGCCCCGCAGAGCCAGCCCCAGCGTCAGAACTCGTCCCAGGCTGCCAACGATCCCCTCGCCCGCTTCACCTCGGTGATGCTCGCCTCCACGGAGGACGCCTGGGGCGAGATGTTCCAGCAAAGCGGCAACCACTATCAGGCCCCCAGACTGGTGCTCTATCGCGGCGCGACCCGCACCGGCTGCGGCCAGGGGCAGTCGGTGATGGGTCCCTTCTACTGTCCGGCCGACAGCACCGTCTACATCGATCTCTCCTTCTATCAGGACATGCGCGACAAGCTGGGGGCCGACGGCGACTTCGCCCAGGGCTATGTGATCGCCCATGAGGTGGGCCACCACGTGCAGAACCTGCTCGGTATCTCCACCAAGGTGCGCCAGCAGCAACAGGGGCTGAGCCAGGTCGCCCAGAACCGGTTGTCGGTCAAGCTCGAACTCCAGGCGGACTGCTTCGCCGGGGTCTGGGGCCACTACATGGAAAAAGAGCAGGTGCTGGAGCGCGGCGATCTGGAAGAGGCGCTCAACGCCGCCCAGGCCATCGGCGACGACAGGTTGCAGCAGCAGGGTCAGGGCCGGGTCGTTCCCGACAGCTTCACCCACGGCACCTCGGCCCAGCGCCTCACCTGGTTCAAACGCGGTTTTGACAGCGGCAAGCCCGCCAGTTGCGACACCTTCGCCGCCCGCTGAAGGGGGCAAACGCAAAGGGGCCGATTCCTCACGGAGCCGGCCCCTTTCCTTTCTCACCCGAGGGGGTCTTCCCTCATTCGGGATCCTCCGCCAGCAGATCGGTGAAGACGAAGCCGTCCCGCAGCACCGTTTCCCCCACCCGGATGGGCAGGGGATGCAGGAACATGGGGCCGTCCCAGGCCAGGGTGTGAAATTCCCCGTTCTCGCCGCAGGGATCCACCCCGGCGGGCAGGGCAGCCAGGAAGGCCGGGCCGAATTCATGACCACCAAACCCGGCGTCCAGCTTGCCCGGATCCAGGGTGCAGACCCTGGCCTTGAGCCCGGCGTCGATCATCGCCTGCGCCAGCTCGGTCGTGTCGCTGCCCCAGAGCGGGAAGAGCGGCGTGATGCCGGTCCCCGCCAGTTGCCGCTCCCGATAGGCGCGCACATCCTCAAGAAAGAGATCCCCGAACGCCATGTGGTGAATGCCCTTGGCCTGCACATCGGCGATGAAGCCCGTCATGATGCGCCCATACTCCTCGTTGCTGCAGGGCCAGGGCAGGTCGATGGTGATCAGCGGCAAGCCCACGCACTCAGCCTGTGCCAGCAGCAACTGCTTGCGCACCCCGTGCATGGCCACCCGCTCGAACGCCTGGTTGAGGGTGGTGAACAGCCCCACCACCTCGATGGCCGGATCCTGGCGCAGGCGATGCAAGGCCCAGGCGCTGTCTTTTCCGCTGCTCCAGGAGAGCAGTATCTTTTTCTTCGTCATGACCTCTCCAGCTTCTTGCCGCACCGTGCTGCAAGACAGTGTTGCGAATTGTGCGATTTACATTGCGGGACACAAAAGCATACCCTCGTGGGTGAGCGTATCCCCGCAGCACACCGGGGAGAATAACTAAAAAAACGATGGGAAACATAAGGATATGAGTAAAGTCAGCACATCGCACGACCACGGTCGCCCCCTCAATCGACAGGATTACAAGACCCTGAGCCTGGCGGCGCTGGGCGGCGCCCTCGAATTCTACGACTTCATCATCTTCGTCTTCTTCGCCGTGGTCATCGGCGAGCTCTTCTTCCCGGCCGACATTCCCGAGTGGCTGCGCCAGTTCCAGACCTTCGGCATCTTCGCCGCCGGCTACCTGGCCCGCCCCCTGGGGGGCATCATCATGGCCCACTTTGGCGATCTCATCGGCCGCAAGCGGATGTTCACCCTCAGCATCATCCTGATGGCCTTGCCGACCTTGCTGATCGGCCTGCTGCCCACCTACGCCGTGCTCGGCATCGCCGCCCCCCTGCTGTTGCTGCTGCTGCGGATCCTGCAAGGGGCCGCCATCGGCGGGGAAGTCCCCGGTGCCTGGGTCTTCGTGGCCGAACATGTGCCCGCCCGCCGGGTCGGTGTCGCCTGCGGCACCCTCACCGCAGGGCTGACCGCCGGCATCCTGCTCGGCTCCCTGGTGGCGACCGCCATCAACCGTGGCATGAGCCCGGGCGACGTGAGCGACTGGGGCTGGCGTCTGGCCTTCGTGCTCGGCGGCGTGTTCGGCATCGTCGCCATGTACCTGCGCCGCTGGCTGCACGAGACTCCGGTCTTCGCCGAGATGCAGGCCAACAAGTCCCTGGCCGAGGAGCTGCCCCTCAAGACGGTGCTGCGTGAACACAAGGGCAGCGTCGTCGTCTCCATGCTGCTGACCTGGCTGCTCTCCGCCGGCATAGTGGTGGTGATCCTGATGACCCCGACCTATCTGCAGAAGGTCCACGGCATCAGCCCGGCCGATGCCCTGACCGCCAACTCCCTGGCCATCGTCGCCCTCACCCTGGGCTGCATCGTCTATGGTCGCCTGATCGATGCCATCGGCAGCGGTCCTACCTTCATCCTGGGCTCCCTGCTGCTGGCCGGCGCCACTTATACCTTCTACCACAGCCTGGCGGCGGGCACGGATCAGCTGGTGCCCCTCTACATGCTGGCGGGCTTTGCGGTGGGGATCGTCGGCGCCGTGCCCTACGTCATGGTCAATGCCTTCCCGCCGGTGGTGCGCTTCTCCGGGCTGTCGTTCTCCTACAACGTGGCCTACGCCATCTTCGGCGGCCTCACCCCCATGCTGGTCACCCTCTGGATGAAGGAGGACGTGCTGGCCCCCTCCCACTATGTGGTCAGCCTGGCCGCCCTCGGTTTCGTGCTCGGCATCTGGCTCTGGCTGCGCCAGCGCGGCCAACGCCAGGCCACCCCGCAGGCCGCCTGATCCTTCCCAAGCAAGCCCCGCACTGTCGGGGCTTGTTCTTTGCGGATATCATCGACCGGGTGGCGGTCCGCTGCGGACCTGCCAGCTCACCCCAATCCGTCCATCTGCCCGAGGTCCACTATGTTCTTCCAGGTCGTCCTTCTCGCCTTGCTGGCCCTGCTGCCCATGGTCAACCCGCCCACCACGGCCACCCTGCTGCTGGGACTGAGCAAGGGCATGTCCCGCGAGCACATTCGCCGCCAGATCAACATGGCCGCCCTCTATCTGTTCGCCACCCTGTGCGTCAGCTTCTTCATCGGGTCCTCCATCCTGGATCTGTTCGGGATCTCCATTCCCGGCCTGCGCCTGGCCGGTGGCCTCATCATCGCCTTCATCGGCTTTCGCATGCTGTTCCCCTCGCCAAACCAGTCTGCCGGGGTCGAGGCCAACCAGAATATCGCCTTCGTGCCCCTGACCATGCCCAGCATGTGCGGACCCGGCACCATGGCGCTGGTGATCAGCGGCGCGGCCCAGATCGCCGAGCTGCCGGCCGAGGCCGATCGCGTCGTCATCTATGCCGCCATGGTCACCGCCTTCGCCCTGATGAGCCTGATCAGCTGGGGTGTGCTCAAGCTGGCAGATCCCGTGTGCAAGATCCTGGGAGCCACCGGCATCGACGCCATGACCCGCATCATGGGTTTCCTGCTGGTGTGCATGGGTATGCAGTTCTGCATCAACGGCGTCAAGGAGGTGGCTCAGGATCCCGTCTTCCATGGCCAGGTGATGGAACAACCCGCTGCCGCCTTGCCGACCCATGCCGGATCTACCGCCCTCGATCATCTCGCCGTGCCGCGCCAGCCCTGATTGAAAACGGTGTCATTTTTCGTGCAAATCCCTCCTGATCTTGCGCCTGATCATATTGCCTTCATCTTGATGGGGTAGTCTGGTTATTGTACAGGCAGGGTTCAGAAGGTTGCCGCTAGCGTGGCATGTGCTGACCCCATCACTTGAGGAGATATGCAAATGGAAAAGATGCTGACCGAGATTGGAAGCTACAGCCTGTTTCATGAGTATCTGAACGTGGTCGGTGCCGCCAGCCCCGCGCTGACCCGGATCAAGACAGGATGGGAGTTCAAGCGAAAGGATCGCCTGCTCGCCCAGATAAGGGTGGATGACCACGGCCACGCCCGCTTCTTCATCGACGCCCGCGCCATTTCGGTCAACTGACCCGACCCCTTTCCCAGCCCCGGCGCCTGCCGGGGCTTTTTATTGCTTGCGCGTTCCAATAAAAACCCCGGCGCCGGGCCGGGGTTTACAAAGGTGTGTGACCTTACTGGGTGCCGCCCACGGTGAGCTGATCCAGCTTGAGGGTGGGCTGGCCGACGCCGACCGGCACGCTCTGCCCCTCCTTGCCGCAGACCCCGACCCCGCGATCCAGCGCGAGATCACGGCCCACCATGGAAACCTGGCTCATCGCCTCGGGGCCGTTGCCGATCAGGGTCGCCCCCTTGATGGGCGCGGTGATCTTGCCATCCTCGATGAGGTAGGCCTCGGAGGCGGAGAAGACGAACTTGCCGGAGGTGATGTCCACCTGACCGCCACCGAAGTTGGGGGCATAAATGCCCTTCTTCACCGAGGCGATGATCTCCGCCGGATCGTACTGACCCGCCAGCATGTAGGTGTTGGTCATGCGCGGCATCGGCAGGGCGGCGTAGGATTCGCGGCGGCCATTGCCGGTGAGCGACACCCCCATCAGACGGGCGTTCTGCTTGTCCTGCAGGTAACCCTTGAGAATGCCGTTCTCGATCAGCACGTTGTAACCCCCCGGCGTCCCCTCGTCGTCGATGGAGACGGAGCCGCGCCGACCCGGCAGGGTGCCGTCATCGACGATGGTGCAGTGTTTGGAAGCCACCTGCTCGCCGATGCGCCCGGCAAAGGCGGAGGAGCCCTTGCGGTTGAAGTCCCCCTCCAGACCGTGACCCACCGCCTCGTGCAGCAGCACACCGGGCCAGCCGGCACCGAGCACCACCGGCATGGTGCCGGCCGGGGCGTCGATGGCCTCCAGGTTGACCAGCGCCTGGCGCACCGCTTCGCGCACATAGCCAAACGCCCGGCTCTCGAGCCCGTCCAGCTCGAGGAAATGGTCGTAACCGAAGCGGCCACCGCCACCCGCGCTGCCGCGTTCACGGCGCTCCCCCTTCTCGGCGATGACGGTCACCGAGAGGCGCACCAGGGGGCGCACGTCGGCGGCCAGGGTGCCATCGGTGGCGGCCACCAGGATCTCTTCATAGACCCCGCTGATGGAGGCCATCACCTGATTGATGGCGGGATCCAGACTTCTGGCGAACTTGTCCATCTGCTCCAGCAGGGCAATTTTCTGCTGTTTGTCGAGGGTCTGCAGGGGATCCAGCGCCGGGTAGAGCAGGTTTGCTTCGGTGCGAGCCCACGCCTTTACCTTGCCGTGAGCACCGGCGGCGGCGATGCCGCGAGCGGCAGTCACCGACTGTTGCAGCGCCAGCAGGCTCAGCTCGTCCGAGTAGGCGAAACCGGTCTTCTCGCCGCTGACGGCGCGCACCCCCACCCCCTGATCGATGTTGTAGCTGCCATCCTTGACGATGCCGTCCTCCAGCATCCAGGACTCGTGCCAGCTGCGCTGGAAATAGAGGTCGCCGAACTCCACCTGATGGCTCATCAGGCTGCCGAGCAGCTGTTGCAGCCGCCCTTCGTCGAGATCGTTCGGGGCCAACAGGGAGGCACTAACCTGGCTCAATAGACTCAAATCTTTCTCTCCACTCTCATGCGAGATGTCGTAACGGTTAAATCCACGGCCGCGGGCTCACAGCAGGCGGGCGTGTTGCAGCACCGGCATGGTGCGTTTCAATTCATCGATCAGGGCCCCATCCAGCGGCGCCAGCACTGTTCCCTGCCCCGACGCCCGACAGGCCAGCACCCGGCCCCAGGGGTCGATCACCATGCTGTGGCCCCAGGTCTGGCGCCCCGTCTCGTGGGTGCCCCCCTGGTTGGCGGCCACCACGTAGCACTGGTTCTCGATGGCACGGGCCCGCAACAGGGGCTCCCAGTGCGCCTCGCCGGTGACGGCGGTAAAGGCGGCAGGCACCAGCAGCACCCGGGCACCGGCCCGGGCCAACTGGCGGTAAAGCTCGGGAAAGCGCAGATCATAACAGATAGAGAGGCCGAGGGGACCAAAGGGGGAGTCCACCAGCACAGGCTGATCACCCGGGCTGAAGGTCTCCGACTCCCGGTAGCGGCCGTGATTGTCCGCCACGTCTACGTCGAACAGGTGGATCTTGTGGTAGTGCCCCTTGAGCTCGCCGTCGGGATCGAACACCAGGGTGCTGGTGTGGATGTGGTCGGCACCGGCGATGGCGGTGGGCATGGCCCCGGCCACCAGCCAGATGCCGTGGGATTTGGCCCAATCAGAGAGTTGCTGCTGGATTGGGCCATTTCCCAATGGCTCTGCCCCGTCCAGATACCCCTGCCGCTCGCCAAAGAGGGCGAAGTTTTCCGGCAGCAGCACCAGCAAGGGGCGCTCTCCGGGCAGACTCGCCAGCTCGGCGGCGATCCGCTCCCGGTTATCCTGCCAGGTACGACCCGATATCAACTGCATGGCCGCTAGCCACATGACGCGCTCCTTCTGTTGGGCGAGCCGGTGACACAAGGCCTTCTCCGCTCGCAGGGCAATATCCGCACTCTTCTGTTGGGCGAGCCGGTGGCACAAGGCCTTCTCGGCTCGCAGGGCAATATCCGCCCTCATCTGTTGGGCGAGCCGGTGACCGGTGACACAAGGCCTTCT
>NZ_CAWMFQ010000118.1:16643-22570 GCF_963866995.1 Aeromonas sp. ZOR0002
TATCTGCACTATGAGGGGTTTGGCGGCCGGGGGAAAGTCCCCCAGCCCGGCGCTGGCCCTCAGCGCTGACCCGAGCCCTGATGCTTGGGATTGAGCAGGAAGGGGGTGACCTCCTTGGCGGGCAGGCCGGGCGCCACCGCATCCACCGCCTCCTTCTGCTGCTGGTTGAGCTTGATGCGGGCGCGATCCCGCCCCGCCTCCACCAGCCTGGGGGCGTCCAGCGGGCCGGAGACCCGAAAATCGATGCGGGTCACCACGTCCACCACGGGCTCCAGCAGCTTGGAGAGGGCCAGCACATAGAGCCCGGTGATGGGAGTCAGGGAGAAGGCCGCCACCACGGGCAGGGTGCCCCCCAGGTTTGGGGAGAAGCTCAGATCAAAGTCGAGCCGCCAGCGCACCAGATCCGCGATGCCCTTGCCCCGCAGGTTGCCCGCCGCCCCTTTCATGTAGAAGTCGTTGTTCTCCACCACCCCCTGATTGACCTTGGCGGAGGCGGACATGGACTCGAAATAGAAGCCCTTGTCGAAGACGTCGCGAAAATCGAGGCGCAGCTTGCGCATCAGGGAGTCGAGGCTCAGCAGGGAGAGCAGTCGGGCCCCCTTGTCGTTGACCTCCCGCAGGGTCCCCCCCTCCAGCTGGTAGTCGGCGCTGCCCGCCAGGGTCGGCAGGCTCAGGCGGTAGGGCACGTCACGCCAGTTCAGATCCAGCGCCAGCTTGCCCGGGGCATCCCCGATGGGCGAGGTGTAGCCAAGCCGCTTGAGCAGGAGCTCGCTGTTGCGGGTCTCGAGGTTCACCCTGGCACGGGTCTGCATCTGGCTGCCACGGGCCAGCCACTCGGCGCTGCCGCGCAGGGTGCTGCCCGCCAGGCGCATCTCCAGCCCCTTGAGATCCAGCCGGTTGGCCCCGGGCAGCAGTTCCCCCTTCACCTCACCCAGGGGCAGCTCGCCGAAGCGGCAATCCACGCAACTGAAGGTGAGCCAGGGAATGGCATTCATGATGGCCCTGTCCTGGCGCTCATCGGGATCCGGGCTGAGATCGGTCCCCTTGCCGGACCAGTAGATGCGGGCAAACTTGGCATCGATGGGGCGCCCATCGGCCACCGGCACCCGCACCACCCCCATCACGTCGGGGCTGTCGATCATCACCTCGGTGGCCTGGTTCACCGGCCCCAGGGTGAAGTGCACCGCCTTGAGGCTGGCGCTGCCGATGTCGGCACGGGCCAGTTGGCCATCTACCCACCACTCCTGGGGCAAGAAAGCGGGACCCACCACCGCATTGTCACTCGGCGCCGTGCCAGCAGGCAGCCACTGCTTGAGACGTGCCAGCCAGCCGGCTACGTCCGCCTGCTGCTGGTTGATGGCGAGCAGCATGGGCTTGTCCTGCATCACCCGCGCCCCGGGCTGGCCGATGTTGACCCGCACCCGGCTGAGATAGGGCACGCCGTCGCCGTACACCAGGCGGCTCTGCATGTCGATGTCCGCCCCCAGCACGGCGCGGATGTCGGCGCTGCCATCCCGCCCACGGGCCGTCACCTTGAGGGGCAGCCGGGTACCCGCCGCCTTGGTCAGGGGCACGGGCAGATCCAGCCCCATGCCCTGCAGGTTGGAGTCCAGCGCCAGCTGGAAGCTGAACGCCTTGTTCTCGGGCAGGGTCAGCCCCAGGGTACCCGACCAGTTGCTGCGCCCCTGGAGCATCTCGAGGGCCGGTATGTCCCGGCGCTGGCGGCGGCTGTCCCACTGCCCCTGGAACTTGAGGTCGGCCTGATAGCCGTGGGGCAGTTGCCGCCCCTGATAATCCAGGGTCAGCGGCTGGTTCCACAGGCTGGCCTTGAGGTTGTGAATGCGCGTCTGCTCGTTGTCATACTCGAGCGTCCCTGCAACCCCGTCGAGGGGCAGATCCAGGGAGGCGATCCTCACCTTGTTGTCCTTGAAGCTGGCTTCCCCGCTGGCCTTGACCTCCCCCTCGCCATCCAGCGGTATGTCGAGCTTCACCGTGCCCTTCATGGGGCCGCGGATCTCCACCTCCCGCAGCGCCTGACCGACGGATCCCCCCAGCGGCGAGTCCTGCAAATAGTCGCTGATGGCCTTGCCCTCGCCCTCAACCCTGGCATCCACGTAGAGGTGAGCACCCGGATAGAGGTCCGGGATCCAGGCATGCACCGAGTCGGAGCTGGCCTTGCCGAGCTGGGTGGCGCGGCTGTTCATGTCGAGGCTGGCGTTCTGGAACAGCAGATCGATCTGCAGGTCGGTCAGCGGCTGCCAGCCCGGGAAAAACTCGTAGGTGGCCTGTTGCAGCGGCACCGCCACCTGGAAGACGCCCTTGCCGTTGTCGTAGGGGAAGTCACGGAATTCGCCGTACCAGAGCAGGTCGGCCCCCTTGGCCTTGCCCCCCTTGATGGCGCCGCTCAGGTAGCTCACCAGCCCCTCATCCATCACCGCCAGGGGGTAGTAGCGATCTGCATGGGCCGCGTTCTTGACGTCGATCCGCCCGGTCAGGGCGAGGAAGGGGTGCTCGAACAGCTCGAGGCGAAACCGGCTGGCGAGGCGCAGATCCGGGTTGTCCAGGGCAATGTCCTGGCCATAGAGCACCCAGCCTTGCGGCGCCCGCCACCAGTCGAGGGCCGCACTCAGACTGTCCACCGGGATGGGTTCCTTGAAGTGGCGGGCCGGATCCACCTTGCCCTTGCCCAGGGTCAGGCGGGCACGCCCCCCGTTCGGGGTCAGCCAGAAGTCACCGTCCAGCTTTTGCAGACCGGGCACATCGTGCCAGGCCCGGGTCCCGAAGCCGCGCAGTTGCCCCTGCAGAGAGAGCCCCTGCCAGTCCCCGTCGGCCTGCAGGACCAGCTCCTGCAACTGGCCCCTTGGCCGGGTGCGCTTGAGGGTCTCGGTCAGCTCGGGATAGAGGCCGGAGACCAGCTGGCTCAGGTTGGCAATCTGGTCGAGATCGATGGCGGGTACATAGCCCTGGATGCGCGAGCCGATGCGCTCGAGCTGAAGGCGGCTGTGCAGCCAGGTGGCGCCATCGAGCTTGAAGGTGACGTCGTGGCTGGCGAGCTGCCACGCCTCGCCGTCCCGGCGCAGCTGGATCTTGCCTCCCTGCAGGTCGAGGCGATGCGGCTCCCCCTTGATCTCGTCCTTCCAGATCAGGTGGTTGTTGCCAAAGGCCAGCAGGGAGTTGCCGAGCCTGCCCTTCTCGAACTCGCTCCAGAGCTGGAAGTCGAGCTGGCCGCTCACCGGCGGCGCGCCGGCGTGGATCCTGGCCAGCATGGGGCTGATGTCCAGCTCTCTGGCCCCCAGATAGAGCTGGCCCTTGAGGCGGTCGAGCCGCACCTCGGGGGCATCCACATCGATGATGAGGTCCAGGGTGCTCTCTCCCACCCCGTTGATGAGATAGGCCTTGCCGACCCCCTGATGCCGCTTGCCGCGGTTCTGCCAGCGCAACTGGGCGATGTCGAGGGCGCGCACCTCCCCCAGTGCCGTGGTGAGGCTCAGGCGAGTGTCGTGAATGTCGAAGGTGGAGAGCTGGGTCAGCAGGAAGCGCAGCAGGGCCTCCTGCTGGTTCGCGCTCTTCCCGCTGACGGGGATGGCGGGCTGGGTCATGTCCAGCGCGATGTTGCCGTCGCTCAGGATCAACTGGCCAAACACCGGTCTGAGTTCGTTGAGGGAGCGCCAGAAGTCGAGGTGGGCCCACACCTTGCCAAGGCGCAGGGAGAAACGCCCCGAATCGGGGGCGATGGCCAGTCCTTCCAGCCCGATGGCCGGGCCGCGGGGAGTCCACTCCAGCCCGACGTGATCCACGCTCACCTCGAGCTGGCTCTCCCCGAGCAGGGTCCCTATCACGGCCGCCCGGTGCTGGTTGAGCAAGGGGCCGCCCAGTCGTACGACGCTGACCAGAACGGCCAGCAGCACGAAGAAGACTCCGAGGGCCAACCAGCCCCGACTCAGCCAGCGGTAGACCAATTACATCATCACCACATCGAACTGTTCCTGCCCACAGAGCGGCTCGGAGACCACCCTGACCTGCTTGCCGATGAAGACTTCCAGCTCCGCCAGACTGTGGGACTCCTCCCCCCGCAGGTAATCGGCCACCGAAGGAGCCGCATAGACGGTGAACTGATCCGCGTCGTAGGCGCGGTTGACCCGGATGATCTCCCGCAGGATCTCGAAGCAGACCGACTCCACCGTCTTGACCCGGCCGCGCCCCTTGCACTCGGGGCACTCGGCGCAGAGCACGTGCTCCAGGCTCTCCCGGGTGCGCTTGCGGGTCATCTCCACCAGCCCGAGCTGGGAGAAACCGTTGACGTTGGTCTTGGCCCTGTCCTTGGCCAGCGCCAGCTCCAGGCTGTGCAGCACCCGGCGACGGTGATCCTCGGACTGCATGTCGATGAAGTCGATGATGATGATGCCGCCGAGGTTGCGCAGCCGCAGGTGACGGGCGATGGCGGCAGTGGCCTCGACGTTGGTGTTGAAGATGGTCTCTTCCAGATTGCGATGGCCGACGAAGGCCCCGGTGTTGATGTCCACCGTGGTCATGGCTTCGGTCTGGTCGATGATGAGGTAGCCGCCGGATTTGAGCTCCACCTTGCGCTCCAGGGCCCGCTGGATCTCATTCTCCACGTCGTAGAGATCGAAGATCGGCGACTCGCCGGTGTAGTACTCCAGCTTGTTGGCCAGCTCGGGCACGTACTCCTCGGTGAAGCGCTTGAGTTGATCGAAGCTCTGGCGCGAGTCGACCCGGATCTTGTCGAGCTCGGCACCGACGAAGTCACGCACCACCCTGAATGCCAGGCTGGGATCCTCGTAGAGGATCTTGCAGGGGGGATACTTCTGCTTGCGCTCGAGGATCTTGCGCCACAGGCGCTTCAAGAAGGCGGCGTCCTGCTCCAGCTCCTGCTCCCCCACCCCTTCGGCGGCGGTGCGGATGATGTAGCCGCCCAGTTCGTCCACATAGCCGGCCACGGTGCGCTTGAGGCGCTCGCGCTCCGCCTCGGATTCGATGCGCTGGGAGACCCCCACGTGGGCACTGCCCGGCATGAAGACCAGATAACGGGATGGCAGGGTGATGTCGGTGGTGAGGCGGGCACCCTTGGTACCGAGCGGGTCCTTGACCACCTGTACCATGATGTCCTGCCCCTGGCGCACCAGTTCGGCGATGTTGCCGGCCTGGAACTGCTCCTTCTCCTTGATCGCCACGCACTCGGTATGGGGGACGATGTCGGAGGCGTGCAGGAAGGCGGCCTTGTCCATGCCGATGTCGACGAAGGCGGCCTGCATGCCGGGCAGCACGCGGCTGATCTTGCCCTTGTAGATGTTGCCCACGATGCCGCGCTTGGCCTGACGCTCCACATGCACTTCCTGCAGCAGACCGTTCTCGACCAGGGCGACCCGGGTTTCGGAGGGGGTGACGTTTACCAGCAGTTCTACCGACATAAGTTACCTTGCCTTTCTAGTTTTGAATTCTGGCACGACGAACAACGGGTAACTCAGCAGCGCACTGCTGACGAGAGGATTACCGGGTCTGCTCGAGGTGCTGCTTGATCAACAGGTCCGTCTCCAGCAGGGGCAGGCCGACCACGGCACTGTAGCTCCCCTCGAGGCGGCTGACGAATTTGCCGGCAATGCCCTGGATGGCATAGGCGCCCGCCTTGTCGCACGGCTCGCCGGTGCGCCAGTAGGCTTCGATCTCGGCCTCGTCCAGCTTGCGAAACGCCACGTTGGTGGTGACCAGCCGCACATCGCACCGCTCCGGGGTGGCCAGGGCCACCGCCGTCATCACCTGGTGTACCCGCCCGGAGAGGGCTTCCAGCATGTCTTTGGCGTCCAGCAGGTCGGAGGGTTTCTCCAGCACCCGCTCCCCCAGCACCACTATGGTGTCGGCCCCCAGCACAGGCAGCGCCGTCGGCGCCGCGGCCACACCGGCCATGGCCT
>NZ_CAWMFQ010000119.1:0-9711 GCF_963866995.1 Aeromonas sp. ZOR0002
CGGTGGCCGAGGCGCGTTCCATGGGCATTCACGAGAGCCAGAGCCTGTTCTGCGAGATGCAGCTCGGCCATCACCCCGCGTTCCTCGCGCTGATTGCGCCGCGCATCCGCGCACACTTCGGCGAACAGGCCGCGCTCGCCCCCGCGAACCTCGAGAAGCTGTACAACAGGGTCGAGCCCGGCTTTATCCGCGTCGATGCGGACGAGGTCACCTACCCGGCCCACGTCATCCTGCGCTACGAGCTGGAGCGGGACCTGATGGAAGGGCGCATCGAGGTCGCGGACATCCCCGAGCTGTGGGATGCCAAGATGCAGCAGTGGCTCGGCTTGTCCACGAAGGGCAATTACCAGAACGGCTGCATGCAGGACATCCACTGGACGGACGGCTCGTTTGGCTACTTCCCGAGCTATACGCTCGGCGCCATGTACGCGGCGCAGCTGCGCTTTGCACTCGAGCGTGAGCTCGGCGACATGGGCACGCTCGTAGAGTCCGGCCGCCTGCCGGAGATCTTTGGCTGGCTCGGTCGCCATATCTGGTCCCAGGGCAGCCTGCACGGCACGGACGAGCTCATTCGCCGCGCGACCGGTGAGGCGCTCAATCCCCAGTGGCTGCGCAAGCACCTCGAACAGCGCTATCTGAAATAAGCGAGGTTGACCCCCCTCCCAGCCTCCCCCTTCACAAGGGGGAGGAGCTAACCCCGCCCCCGTTCACAGAGAGGAGCTGTTTGTCCCCTCCCCTTACGAAGGGGAGGGTTAGGGTGGGGTCCTGCCCCCCTAACCTTACAAAGGGAGGACTGGGATTCCTCGGATCGCACTATTTTTGCTATCCCTGTCCGTTTTTGGCTAGTCACCCCTCTCGCCTCCGCTTAGTCTCTGGGACATGCCCACAGCAACCCGAGCCATGCCATGACCACAGAGCCCCCGCATTCATCCCAACGGGACGAGATCATCCCGGGTCTCACCCGGGAGCAGTGCCACGCCGCACGCCTCGCGCGAGACGCGCGTTTCGATGGTCGCTTCTTCACCGGGGTGCTCTCCACCGGCATCTATTGCCGCCCCGTGTGTCCGGCGCGGGCACCGCACGAGCACAATGTGCGCTATTTTCGCTTCGCGGCGGCGGCGGAGCAGCACGGGCTGCGCCCCTGCCTGCGCTGTCGCCCCGAGCTCGCACCGGCCCAGAGCGGCGATCTGCCACCGCTCGTCGCCCAGGTGCTGGCGCGCATCGAGCGCGGTGAGCTGGCGGAGCACAGCCTGGGTTCCCTTGCAACGCAGGCCGGGATCACGGAGCGCACCCTGAGGCGTCAGTTCGAGCAACACCTCGGCGCCTCGCCGAAACAGGTGGAGCAGACGCGCCGCCTGCTGCTCGCGAAACGGCTGTTGACGGAGACGCGCCTGCCCATCACGGACGTGGCGTTTGCCGCAGGCTTTGCGAGCATTCGCCGCTTCAACGACGCCTGGCTGCAGGCGTATGGGATGACACCGGGCGCCCTGCGCAAGCAGGAAGGGGGGACTGGCGAGGCGGCGCCGCAATCGAGCCTGCAACTGCACCTGCTGTATCGCCCGCCGTTCGACGTCCAGGCCATGCTCGCGTTCTACCGGTTGCGCGCCATTCCGGGGCTGGAGCGGGTGGATGAGCACGGTTACGAACGCCGTCACCGGGTCGGCGAGCAGGAGGGGCTCATCCGCATCGAGCCCGTCGAGGGGGAGAGGCTCAGACTCACGGTGCGGGATCTGCCGCCGGGTGCGCTGCCGGACATCCTGTACCGCGTGCGCCGCATGTGGGATCTCGACGCCGACATGAGCCGCATCGGCGAACACCTGGGGCAGGATCCGCTGCTCGCCGGTATCCAGGGACGATGGCCAGGGGTGCGGCTGCCGGGGGGGTGGGACGAGTACGAGGTGATGCTGCGCGCCATCGTCGGCCAGCAGGTGTCGGTCAAGGGTGCCATCACCATCATGGGGCGCCTGGTGGCGCGCACCCTGGCGCAGTTCGGCACCGCGCAGCTGCCCACCCCGACCCAGCTGTGCGAGCTGGATCTCGACGGCATCGGCATGCCGGGCAGCCGCATCCGCACCCTGCAAGGGCTGGCCTCGGCGCTCGCAAGCGGCGCACTCACCCTCGCCACGGCAAGCGACGAGCAACTGCTCGCGCTGCCGGGCATAGGTCCCTGGACGGTCGCTTACTGGCGGCTGCGCTGCGGGCTCGACACGGACGCCTTCCCCGCCTCGGATCTCGTGCTGCAAAAGGCGCTGGGGGGCGGTGACAAGCTGCCGGTGAAAGAGGTGACAGCGCGCAGCGCCCCCTGGCAGCCGTGGCGCGCCTATGCCGCGAGCTGGCTGTGGCACGCCATGAGTGAACAACCGGCGCTGCTCACCCGGCCAACACAGACACAAGACGAGGAGAAGAGCCCATGATCCGCTATGACATGATGCCCACCGACCAGGGCAAACTGCTGGTCGCCATCGACGAGCGCGGTCTGGTCCATGTGGACTTCCTGGCCGGACTGCGGCCGCTGCCCGACATGCAGGACTGGCAGCAGGACGGCGAGGCGCTCGCCCCCTTCCTCGCCGAGTTTCGGGACTACTTCGCGGGCCGGTTGCAGCGCTTCACCCTGCCGCTCGCCCCCAGGGGCACGGCGTTTCAGCAAGCGGTGTGGCAGGCGCTGTGCGACATCCCCTACGGGGAGACCCGCAGCTACGGCGACATCGCCCGCACCATCGGCAAGCCAAACGCGGTGCGGGCGGTGGGTGCCGCGAACGGCCGCAATCCGCTCTCCATCATCATCCCCTGCCACCGGGTGATCGGCCAGAATGGCAGCCTCACCGGCTATGCGGGAGGCCTGCCCATCAAGCAGGCACTGCTGACGCTGGAGAGGGCCTCTCGTTGATCCGGCGCCACCCGGCCAGGGCTCACTGCCGCTGCGCCAGCCAGCCGTGAAACCCCAACGCCTGAAAGAAGCGGTGCGCCGCCGCGAAACCGGCCCCTTGCAAGAGGCGCCGGGTCTGTCCCTCGTCCAGGGAGGTGAAGTCCTCTCCGAGGCGGCGCACCATCTGCTCGCAGGCAGGAAGCGGCAAACCGGCGAGGGCGGCTTGCAACCCCATGGACTTGCGCTCGAGCGGGTCCGTTGGCGCCATCAGATCCGCCAGCAGCAGGGGAGCACCAGGATTGAGCTGGCGATAAATATCACCCAATAGCGTGGCTTTGGCATCTTGCGCCAGAAAATGCAGCACCAGCAGACAGAGTGCACCATCGCAAGGCTTATTCACCACAGGCAATGCGCCCAGGTGCCAGCACACCCTCTCCCCCATGCCCGCCTGCTCGGCCCGCATCCTGGCCTGGGCCAGCATGTCCGCCGAGATATCCTGGGCCACAAAGGTCCAGCGGGGGCAGAGACGGCCAAGCAGCAGCAACTCGCTGCCCGTGCCCACCCCCACCAGCAGCACCCGGGCCTCCTGGCCCAGCGCGGCCATCAGCCGGGAGGCACAAAGCTGGTGCAGCAGCTCGTAGCCTGGCACCAGCAGGGGGATGCGGCTGTCATAGGTCTTCGCCCCTTCTCCTTCGAATCGCTCCGTCATCTTTTGCTCCTTTGGTGTGAGCCCCCTTGATAGGGGCTGCCGCCGGGAGAAGGTCAAGAGCCACAGGGGCGAGCCAGTTGCCAGCCCAGCCCTTCCCATGAAGGGAGGGCCCTAGCCCCCCTTGCCCAGCGCCGCTTTCAGAGCCGGATTGAAGACACGCTTGAGGGAGGCGGAGTTGTTCACCAGCTTGGCCGCCGGGCGGCGCGGGCGCCTGACCAGCTCGCCGCCACAGTTGGGGCAGGTCAGGTGTAGATACTGATCGTTGCACTCGGCGCAGAAGGTGCACTCGAAGGAGCAGATGTAGGCCGTCGCCGTGTCGGCGGGCAGATCCCGGTCACAGCACTCGCAGTTGGGTCTGAGTTCAAGCATGGCAAGTTCCTGAAGCGCAAGGGGAAAGCGGGAAAGAGGGCGGCTCAGTCGACGATAAAGAGGCGAGCGCCCAGTTCGGTGTAGGAGCGATGGGGTTCGGCGTTGTCCGCCACCTGGTAGCTCATGCCCGGCGTCAGGGTGAAGACGCGGCCATCCTGCAACTCGGTGTGCAGCTCCCCTTCGAGGCAGAGCAGCACATGGCCCTTGCTGCACCAGTGATCCGCCAGATACCCGGGGGAGTACTCCACCATTCGCACCCGCAGCTCCCCGAACTGCCGGGTGTGCCAGCGGGCGACGCCGCGCTCTCCCTTGTGTTCGGTCGGCGGGACCTCGGCCCAGTTCGTGGTGCAAAACGGCAGTGCATTGATGTTCATGACGGATCCTTTGTCAGAAGAAGGCTGGGGGAAGGCGGCTCGCCACGGGATATCCGTGACTAGGCCGCGCCCCATACTGCCATCAAATCCGCTCCAGCCCCATGCCCACACGGGCAATCATCCCCTCTTCAGGCTGCCCATCACCTGCATCTCGCAGCGGTGGCAGTCAAAGCGCAGGCGGAAACTCTCCTTCCCCATCTTGAGCTCCAGGGGCTCGGCCTTGAGACCGGGCACCTCCTTGGGGCAGAGCTGCTGGCTGTAGCGGATGCAGTGCTTCGTTGTCATCAGCACCACTTCCCGCTCCTCCTTGTTCGCCTCATACGCGGGGGCGATGCTCCCCACCCCGTGTTCGCGAAAGAACTGCTCCGCCGCGCTGTTCAGCACGTTGCCGAGGTAGGAGAGCCGATGCTGGGGATAAACGGCGCCTCGCAGGGGAATGCGCCGCTCGGGTCGCCGGTAGGCAGCCAGACGGGCCGCCTCCAGGGCGGCAATGCCGTCCCGGCGCAAGCCGTTAAGCTGTGAAGCTGCAATAAATAGCGGCCTCGTTATTGCCAACTCAATCTGGCGAGCCACAAACAGGGTGTTGCCGAGTTTGCCGAGCTGATCCCTGGCCTGTTGCAGCGCCCTTTCCGGGTTGTCGGCCGGCTGCTGGTCGCAGGGGAGCGTGACGGCGGCACCAATGCCCTGCTCGTCCACAAGTTCGAGCCGCAGTCCCTCGTCGCACTCCGATAGCCGCATATCGACCCGGATGCGGCGATCCGCGCTCCCCTTTTCGAGCTGCTTGCTGAAGGCCTGATCGTGGTTGCGAAAGATCTCGGTGCCCACCTTGAGACCGGGCATGGGTTCCGACAGGAGTAACCGCTTGCTCTGTGCCTTCTCTTCCACTTTATTGAGGCGCATGCCCACCAGCTCGCCCCCCGGCTTGAAGAAGCCGAGGCCATCGCCGTTGTTGAGGGCAACGGCCTGGCCGTCGATCTCGATGCCATCGCGGGTCACTCTGGTGACGCGCCCGAGCGGCTCCCCGACATATTTCGGGCTACGCGGCGAGTCGATGCCTGGCTGTCGGCCATGGAGGAAGTAGTCGGTGCTGCCCCGGTTGAAACTCTTCTTGGGATCCGGCGTAAAGGTGTAGCTGCAACGACCGGCGGAAGCGGCCACCAGGTCGGGGCGGCTCGCCAGGATGGTGTCCAGCTTCTGGCGATACCAGGCGGTGACGTTCTTGACGTAGTCGAGCCCCTTGAGGCGCCCTTCAATCTTGAAGGAGCGGATCCCTGCGGCGATCAGCGCCTCCAGGTTGTCGGTCTGATCCATGTCTTTCAAGGAGAGCAGGTGGCTGTTTTCCACCAGCACCTCCCCCCCTGGCGTTTGCAGGGAACAGGGCAGCCGACAGAGCTGGGCGCACTCGCCGCGATTCGCGCTGCGCCCGGTGCGGGCGTGGCTGATGTTGCACTGGCCGCTGTAGGAGACACACAGGGCGCCGTGGATGAAGAACTCCAGCTGCACGCTGGTAGCGGCGCTTATCTCGCGGATCTGCGCAAGGGAGAGCTCGCGGGCCAGCACCACCTGGGAGAAGCCCACATCCTGCAGAAACGTCACCTTTTCCGGGGTGCGGTTGTCGGTCTGGGTGCTGGCGTGCAGCGCGATGGGGGGCAAATCGAGCGCCAGCAGCCCCATGTCCTGCACGATCAGCGCATCGGCGCCTGCCTCGTAGATCTGATGGGTCAGGCGCCGGGCCTGCTCCAGCTCGTGGTCGTGCAGCAGGGTATTGAAGGCGACGAAGACCTGGGCGCCGAAGCGGTGAGCATGGCGCGCCAGGGCCTCGATGTCCTCGAGGCTGTTGCCCGCTGCGCTGCGGGCACCGAAGGCGGGGCCCCCCATGTAGACGGCATCGGCGCCGTGGTTGATGGCCTCGATGCCATAGGCGAGGTTCTTGGCCGGGGCCAGCAACTCCAGGCGGTTGTGATGGTTCTGATCGCGCATAACGTCCGGTTCGAAGGGCTGCAAATGGCCGCCACTCTAGCCAGACTCCCCGCCCCCTGCCTTGATCCCGCTTAAGATCACCGCAGAATGCAGGATTGACCCGGTACAAGGACGTCTGGCGGCCCCCTCATCCCCCGGCCCTGACAGAGTGCCGACTACGCAGGCACCCGACGCGGAGCTAGATCACGACCTTGAGAGCCAGCCCCAGCAGCACCAGGCCGCTCACCTTGTCGATCACGGTGGATTTGGCCTTGAGCCAGGCGAGTACTGGCCCGCGAGAGAGCACCAGGGCCACCAGCACATACCAGAGCGCATCGATGCCGCCTGCGGTCAGCATCATGATGACCCCCTCACGCCAGCCGGTGTCGGCATGCACGAACTGGCTGAACAGGGCGATAAAGAAGATGGCGAGCTGGGGGTTTAAGAAGGCCACCATAAAGCCCTCGAACGCCCCTTGACGTCCCCGTGGCGGGTGCCCCTCCTCCTTGCCTGCCTCACCCCCTGCGGGCCTGGCCAGCAACGCCTTGATCCCGAGCCAGGCGAGGAACACCGCGCCGCCGTAGCGGATGAGATCGAACAGCAGCGGGGTCTGGGTGATCAGGATGGCGAGGCCGAGGGCCGTGATCAGCGCATAGATGCCGACTCCCAAGCCGTGTCCCAGCGCCGTGGCGACCCCGTGGCCCTGCCCTCCCTGCACCGTATTGCGGATGATCAGTGCCAGGCTCGGCCCAGGGCTGATGGCCCCCATCACGCAAATGGCGGCCAGCGCCAGCCAACTCGTCAGCTCCATACCTTCTCTTCCTTCGTGTCGATTGTTGTCACCCGGGATCAGGGTAGGGGGTGGCTCGCTATGCCAGAAGTGAAAGTTAAGAATAGAGTCCATAGCCAGTGGCTATAGAGTGGCACAACCCGCTGCCATCAGCGGCTCACCTGCGGCCCTCGGGCCAACTGCTTGCGACTCTCCCCCAGGGTGAATTGCAGGTGATCCCGCAGGAAGGGATAGGCCAGCTCGCGGAACCAGCGGTGAGCCAGATCCAGGTGGTGGCGCTGGTGCCACAGCAGATGATACTGCTGGACCCGGGTGGCGAAGGGGAGATCGCAAAAACTCAGGGCATGTTCCCGGGAGAGCTGCCAGGCGATATGGGCCGGGGTGGTCATCAGACAGTCTGTGCGCAGCAGCACCTCCACCGCTGCCTGGAAGAAGGGCACCCGGGCAAACCAGCGGCGGGAGAGCCCGCGGGGGGCCAGCACCTGCTCCACCGGGCTGTCCTTGTCCCCGCCCCCGCTCACCTGCAGGTGGGGCCAGGCAAGGTAATCCTCCAGGCTGGGCGCCATGCCAGAGAGCGGGTGATGGCGCCCCATCAGCACCACCAGCCTGTCCTCCCCCTGATGCAGGCCGCGGATCTGGTCCGGCACCAGCTCCGTGATGGTGGAGACCATGTCCAGTTCCGATTGCCAGAGCTGGGGCAACTGGCGCTTGTCCCACAGGCTGTACTCCAGCGCCGCTCGGGGGGCGGCCCTCGCCAGGGCAGCACAGATGCCCGGCAGGATGTGCTGGGCCACGTAGTCGGAGGAGGCGAGCCGAAACACCCGCTCGCAGCGCTCGGGGGCAAATTCCGGCGCCTCGTAGAGCCGCTCCAGGGCACCGAGGGAATCGGCAAGCTGGGCCGCCAGGGCCTCGGCCCGCGGGGTCAGCAGCCAGCGCTGCCCTTCCCGCACCAGCAGCTCGTCGCCAAACTCGCTGCGAAGCTGGCCGAGCTGCTTGCTGATGGAGGGCTGGCTCAGGTTCAGCAGCTCCGCCGCCCGGCTGATGTTGCGGGTCTCCAGCAGCACCTTGAGGGTGGGCAAGAGATTGAGATTCGCTTTGTGCACAGGAGTCACCTCGGGAAGGGGTCGCCGGGATCGGGCCTTCATCTTACGGCAAGGAGAAGCGGAAATTTAAGCAAAATCACGGTCTTGCTCCCCCCACTCCCCTTACACTGGGGGGACCGCAGGATGACAGTGAACGCCCCGTGCGGCATAATTTCGCCACTTTCCGCCCCAGGGCGGCCATCACGACAAGCGACGACAAGATGACATACGCCACTATCACCGGGTGGGGAAAATGCCTGCCCCCCGCCTCGCTGACCAACGATGACCTCGGCACCATCATGGATACCTCGGACGAGTGGATCTACCCGCGCACCGGCATCAAGGCCCGCCGGGTCTCCCATGTCAGCACCCAGGCGCTCGCCACCCTGGCCGCCCGCCGCGCCCTGGCGTGCGCAGGTCTGGACGCCGCCGCCCTCGATGGCATCATCCTCGCGACCGCCACCCCGGGCACGCTGGTCCCCAATGGAGCCTCCGCCGTGCAGCAGGCCCTCGGCGCCCACAAGGCGGCGGTGTTCGATCTCAACGCCGCCTGCACCGGCTTCGTCTATGCCCTCTCGGTCGCCACCTCCCTGGTGCAGACCGGCATGATGCAAAGGGTGCTGGTGATCGGTGCCGAGCGGCTGACCCAGTTGCTGGACTGGGCCAAGCGCGACACCGCCGTGCTGTTTGGGGATGGCGCAGGCGCCGTCATCATCGAGGCGAGCGAGCAGGAGAGCGGCCTGATTGCCAGCAAGCTCGGTTGTGACAGCGAAGCGCGGGAGATACTGCACGTGCCGAACTTCGGTACGGATCGGGTGCGTTTCGCCGACATTGACGGCCTCTTCACCTTCAACTTCGAGGGGCAGGAGATCTTCAAGCGCGCCGTGCGCGGCATGGGCGAAGCCACCGGCACCGTACTGGCCCAGGCCGGCATCGCCCCCGAGCAGATCGACCTCATCGTGCCGCACCAGGCGAACGTGCGCATCATCGAGACCCTGGCCAAGCGGATGAACGCCCCCATGGAGAAGGTGATGGTCAACATAGAGCAGTACGGCAACACCTCCGCCGCCACCGTGCCCATCGCCCTGTGCGAGGCGCTGGAGCAGGGTCGGGTCAAGCCGAACAGCTACCTGCTGACCGCCGCCTTCGGGGCCGGGCTGACCTGGGGCGCCGCCCTCATCAAGTGGGGAGACCGCGTCACCCCGATCGCGAGTTGCGACGAGGTGCTGCCCCCCTGCGAGCAGAGCGCCCTCGAACTCATCGCCCATGCGGTGCAGGGTTGCCAGCAGGCCCGCCCCGCCGACGCCTGAGCGAGCGCCCGCTCCCCATGATCCGCCAGGAGCCCCGGGGCTCCTGGCTGCCAGCCCCCCTACGCCCCCTCGCCGTTTCGGCAGCGACATAAAAGTCATTGAAAAGTGTGAATTTTGAGCGAAACATATCAAAAAATGACCACTTGACACTTTTTTGTCGTCAGAATGCGGCCAAGGGGTTCACAACCTTGCCGGATCTGGTAGTATGCGGCCTCGCACTTGGGGAGGGGTTCCCGAGCGGCCAAAGGGATC